>NZ_CAMHRZ010000323.1 GCF_946187255.1 uncultured Ruminococcus sp. | reverse complement strand
GTGAACTGTATTACGTTCTTTATTTAAAAAACTAATGTGTTCAATATCCATTCGAGCCATATTATCCCACCTTAATGATTTTTTAATATTATAACACATAACTACATAGAAATCAATATCGCGCTGCCTTTTTGGTCAAAACAGACAAATCATTTATCCATTCTGAACAAAGCATTTCCATCAACTCATTAGACACATAATTATGATTTACAGTGAAAAGCTAAAACCCATGTTATTTCAATACCGATTTCATATATGAAAAGGCTCCCAGAATAAACTCCGAGAGCCTCGTTTCGTGTATTTAGAATAGCAGAACGGAAACCATATCCAAACGCCAGTATGAGCCTTTTCCGTTCGCCTGAGAGCATATCGCCTGCACTGTCAGAAAATCTGATCCGAATTAACATCCACCTTAACATCAAACTTATTTTTGAAGTGCAGCTCCTCAACTATGAGAACGGCGGTGTTATCGGGAGCATTCCTAAGAGAGCCAACAATGGTAATCGTGCCACCTTTTGAGTAAAGAAAGCTCACTGCACTTGCATTGTCATCAAAAGCGATGCAGGTAAATGTATCTGTCTTGACGGCATCAACACCTTTTCGCTTAGTCTGCTCAACAGCAATACTGAATATACAATATTTGAGGTCATCTTTTATAGTAACCGCAAGCTCGGTCAGAAGCCTGCCTGACATCATGATCTTGTTCAACATAGTACGCTCCTCTCAGTCCTCATCACTACACTCATCCAGCCCGTGTATAAGCTGGATGTAAACACACTCCGCTCGTTCACGTTCCTCGCCTTCGATATCCTGAAACGTAATATGAAATGAGAAAATGAGAGCAAGGCTAGTGGCCGCTTACAATAAGCCACACCAAACAACCACCGAATATGCCATCGTCTCTACATTTTAATCTGCACGTAGTAATCAAGCAAAACCATGATGTTTATGAAGAGAAAAAAATCACAGCCCCACAACTGTGATTTTTCTTTTGTCAGTACTCCTCAGCCAGCAACATAGTAATATGCTCCACATCATCAATGACATAAACTTTCTCATTTATCGGCTCAGAAACAGGCACCACGATATCGATCTTTTCCTCCGGAATCTCCTGTTCATGCCTTATATTCAGCAGATAATTTCCCTCATCGCCTATCGTTTCCAGCTTAAACACTTGCAGATAATCGAGTTCACCATCGGTTTTCTTTCTCATGAACCCTATCGAATCAAACATCATAAGCTGAATCTCAAGCGGTATCCTTTCACGGACACCGCTTGTTATGTACTTCTGAGAATCAAATTTGTATGCCATAACCTCACCTAGATCCCTTCCCCGACCAGCGTCCTAGCTTCATCAAGACACATATGCAGATACTGCCTGTCGTCCAGCATCATCTCGATCTCGTCATCTGTGTATCCCATGTCGTAAAGCATCTCCATATCCTCGGGAGACAGCCCGAACATCCCACACATCTCGTAGAGATAACCGTACTGGCAGTCGGTATCGTAGCCATAACTGCGATAATAGTTGTAGAATCCAAAACCAATATCGAAGGTGAAGCTGTCCTTTGTGAGAACACCTTTTTCGTTGATGCAGATAATATCGCCCTCCTGCACATCTAAAATATCGAACTTGTACCTTTCGAGAAAACTTCCCTTTATCACCTCACTCATAATGTTAGTCGTAGAGGTATAAACATACAGCTCCAGCTGCTTGAAATGTACCAGACAAAGCGGATTGTCGCCCTTCGCAAAATAGAGGGTGTTGTCTTCATTCAGCATCGTGAATGTGAAATTGCCACTGACCGTTTCGCACATTTTTGCAATGGTATCGAAGTTCAGAGCGCCATATTTCTCAATAAGCTGAACCGCAACATAGCTGTCGGTCTCTATTTTAGTTGCAGGCAACTTTTCCGTCCTTACGAGCTGATTATCATTGGTAAGCACTCCATTATGACAAAGAGCAAAACACCCGTCCGCAGTTTTTCCTGTGAACGGGTGATTGTTGTAGTTGAATTTTGCATTGCCCTGTGTTGTCATTCGTGTGTGCCCCATTAATATAGTAGTGTCGTCGGGAAAATAGAACCTTACCTTATGCGCAGGCTTCGGCTTTTTGAAGACTATCAGCTCGCCGCTTTTGACATATGCTATCCCGCTTGCATCTTTTCCCCTGACCTCTGATTCAACGGATAATCTCATTGTCAGCTCTTTTAAATTCTTCCTGCTGAGTGCATGACCGTAATTCACAAAACCAAAAATCGCACACATATCAAACGTCCTCCTCAATTTCAATCGGCTCGTTCACATAGAGCCTTTTCTCTTTCAAATAGCGGATAAGTTCCATGTTTTCGGGGCTTATCTGCATTACAAAATCCGACCATGACTGCTTTTGTATCTCCTTGTCCGTGAGCCTTATGGCGTTCTCGCAGATAGCGTCTACAAGTTCCAGTGTCGCCATAAAGGTGTTGAGTTTCAGCGTACCTCTGAACAGCCGTATCTCCACCGTGCTGTAATTCGTGATGTTAACACAAGCATATCTTCCCTTACTGCTCTTCTTAGCTTTTTCCAGAATTTCCTTCGGTCGGTCATCATAGCCGTGCCTTGCCGCCCATCTTTCTACCGTTTCTTCCGAACGTCTGCTGAGCTTGAAAAGTTCGTTCCAGTGGCTTTCAAAGAAGAACATTATCCTGCTGATCACATCTTCCTGCTCATCACAAGTTTCACCCAGAGCATTCCTGCCTATATGAACATGAAGCCCGCAGGTGCTGGTATCGTGTGAACGATAACCAAGTCTTACTGCCCTGCGCATAACGTCCTGCCATGGAAATTCCTCACGATGGTATCTCAATGAACAAGGGTGGCTGACCAGTTCCATTCCCTCATCAAGAGAACCGTCTGACTTGATATAAAGCACGCTCTCTTTTCTGTTAGCGATACTGTCAAGCTCCTGCGCGTTATCATCGTCTTTTCCGCCGTTATCTATTTCAAGTTCTACGCCGTAATATCTGACTTTTTCTTCATCACGGCACTTATAAAAGATAGGGTCGGGCTTATAACCGTAATCATGGATATATCTGTCCTCATCGTCATCATCATAGCACTCACTGCAATAGGGATAGTCTCCGCGCCAGTAAACATCGTTATCATGGATAAGGGCGCTGCAGCACTCACATCTGCGATAGTAGTTGTCATAGCAGCTCTGACAGATCATCGTGTTTTCATCGGAAACAGAATCCGATACAAGAAATCTTCCGCCACAGCAGTCACAGCTGAATGTGTGCTCATTGTAGCAGTCCTCACAATACATTTCACCATCGACCATATAAATATCATTCTCGTTTTCAAGCTCACAATCACAATGGTCGCACCTGTAAATTTCACTCATAAAAAGTCCTCCAAACACAAAATGCCCCTTGACGATAAACGCCAAGGGGCATACAAATTACGCAGTTT
>NZ_CAMHRZ010000322.1 GCF_946187255.1 uncultured Ruminococcus sp. | reverse complement strand
CCCAGTAGAGGAACGGCAGGATCAGGAACAGCACATTCCCTCCGATCATCAGCACCCCTGTGCATAGGATCAGAATCGCTGAGTAGATCGGATTGCGCACCAGCGCATAAGCGCCGGTTGTCACCAGATGATTATGAAGTATCCCGTCGTCGATCTTTGTGATGACGACCGCATATAACCACGGGAAAACGGCAAAGAGGATCAGTATGATTCCGATCACGATCAGCGGGATCCTAAAAGCCGCTATATTTCCGCATTGAAACACAGGCAGGTTTCTGCAAAACATCGCCGCGACCGTCAGCGCGATCACAACGCCTCCGAATACCGGACCCGGTCCGTAGATCGGAAGGTGATCTTTATTGTTTTTCATGTATATCGCCTCATGCAGTTAGCTGTTGATAACTATATTATATCACAAGTCTTTCAAAAACGCAATATCCTCTTGATGATTCTGACAGTCAAGGATAACTGTCAAGCTTTTTTCTGATGATTCACTATAAAGCCGCTGTAAAAGCCCGAAACCGTTGGATGATAAACAGCAGCGATAACATTGATCCACAAGCACGAGGCTTTAAAAATGGCAGTTATTTGAAGAGACAAATTACCATTCTTTCGGAAAGTGAAGCTCTGCTAACTGACAAGCTGACCGGCGATGAAAAGAAAGCGTTTCTTTCCTTCGTCAACTCATCTGACATTATCTTAGGGGAATCGGAGCTTGACAGCTTTATGGTTGGCTTTAGATTAGGTGCATGGTTTATCCTCGATACCTTTGTGTACAATGATATGCCGTATGAAGATTTCCTAAAGGAGGAAATCAAAGTGCAGAGTTTGATACAATTCAGCGATAGCCTTGCAGCCTGAAAATCAAGGGGGTGCAAATCCATTTTAAGGGGTGCATTTCACAGGCAGGGGGTGCAAAACTTTATTATCTATTCTGCATTTATGCATAATTCACAAAATCATACTCTTTAAAAAGTAAAAGCACTCATATATTCGCATAAACTTGCGAATGACTCTTGATTTTCGTGATAAGATGTGCTATAATACTTAATTAAAACTAACCAATAAAAGAGGAAGGGAGCAAAATGGGAGTATCTTGCAACAGGTTATGGAAGTTGCTAATTGATGAAAAGATGAGCGTCTCAAACCTTAGAAAGTTGGCAGAGATTGCTCCGAATACCATGACAAAGCTGCGGCGTGATGAAGCGGTGAATCTTGCAATCTTAGGAAGAATCTGTCGTGTCCTTGGCTGTGACTTCGGCGACATTATGGAGTATGTGGATGAAACAAAGGACGTAAAAGCAACATAAGCTCTACCTATATTTTTTTGATCAATAGTTAGCAGTGTCTAACCGGTAGAAATACATAAAGGAGAATAATCAGAATGGGACTTTTCAAGAAGTATGTGAATCAGACAAGAAAGCCGGAGGGATTCCTCGGCAAAATGATGGTGAACGGCATGAACGGCGGTCATGCAAAAATGGCTGACTGGGGGATGTCTCATCTGCCGGAGATAAAGCCGGAAGAAATGTTGGAGATCGGCTGCGGCGGAGGAAGGAACGCCGGAGAGCTTATGAAGAAGTATCCTTTCGCAAAGATAACCGCCATAGATTATTCGGAGGTGTCGGTTGCCAAGGCAACAGGGTATAACCGATCCGGGATCGAAAGCGGAAGATGCAAAGTAAGGCAGGGTGATGTATCAAATCTTGATCTGCCCGATGAGAGATTTGATTTAGCCACGGCGTTTGAAACGATTTATTTCTGGCCGGGGCTTGAAAAGTGCTTTGCTGAAGTTTACAAGGTCTTAAAGCCGGGTGGCTTTTTTATGATCGTGAATGAATCGGACGGAAAGGATGAGACGAGTCTTAAATTCGAGAAAATCATAGACGGCATGAAATGCTACACACCAGAGGATATAGAGGCTGCACTGAAGAAAGCCGGATTTACAAAGGTAAAAACAGTTCATCATAAGACAAAGCCGTGGATAACGGTGCTTGCGAGGAAGTAGTATGAAGAATTTTGTTAAGGAAGGTCAGAAACTGCCTTTGTACGGCGTCGGTCCGTACATCGTTTACGGTATGGCGGGCGTAACGATAGCAGCTATCGTGATATTCCACTACATACTGAAAATCGGAATACTCGGCAGTCCATGGATTTTGATTTTCCGTATCATCGCCGGCTTGCTGATTGCTTTGGGGCTGGTGATTTGGGGAATTGGTGCGCTCGGCTCCGGCATGGATAAGAATATATCGGAAAACAAGCTTAAAACAGTCGGCATTTACGCCTGGGTCAGAAATCCGATGTACAGCGGTTGGTGGATTCTTATCCTCGGAATCAGTTTGATGTGGCATAATGCTTTTCTGCTGATTCCGCCGCTGATCAACTGGGGTATTATGACCTTTGTTTTGAAAAGAACAGAGGAGAAATGGCTGCTTAATCTGTATGGCGCTGAATACGGGCAGTATCTGAAGCGAGTGAACCGCTGTATCCCGTGGAAGCACAGAAAATCATCATGAGAATTTTGATCTATCCGAACGAATTCTCTCAGAAGGCTTTTGACTTTTATTTACAATGAGAGTACATTATTTGAATACGACCATTTGCCGGTGATTTTTATGTCAATCAGAGCAGGATTATTCAGAAGGATGATGCGTTCACAGAATATCAACCCAATTGCACATCCCGAAATGCAGGAGAAAATGAAAGCGATGTCCGCAAAGTATTGTCATACCAAACCGAAGAAGGGGTATATGCTTGAATGTCTGACAACCGAAAGCGGTACTAAATATCAGCGTATGAAAAAGGAAAACGCCGTATCATCGGGAAAGGTCATTTATTACATTCACGGTGGCTGCTATATTAGCGGCCTGACGTATAACTATCGTGATTTTTGCGCACCGTTCTGTGATTTGGCTGAGGGTGTTGAAATCATATTGCTCGATTACACCCTGATGCCCGACAATTGCTATCCCACGCAGCTCAACGAAGCGCTCGACTTGTGGAGTGAGCTTACGGTAAAACAGAATATCAACCCGGAACATATCATCATCGGCGGAGACTCCTCCGGTGGTAATCTGGCGCTGGCGCTTATGCTGAAATTAAAAGATACAGGCAGCGCACTGCCGAACAGTATTTTCCTGCTGTCACCGTGGACGGATATGACCGCCTCTGGGGAGAGCTATGTCAAAAATTATAAGCGAGATGTTGAAATTGGCGATAAGAATGGCATGTTTGACAGGCAAACAAAACAGAAGCTGTTAAGCAGCTATCTTTATGATTATATCGGCGATAACAACAGGACAGATCCCTATATTTCACCCGCCTTTGCCGATTACAGTGACTTTCCGCCAATGCTCCTTTTTGCGGGCGAGGATGAAATGCTCCTTGACGATACCCTCACGGTTTATGAAAAAGCGAAGAAATCGGGTGTAGATGTCAAATTGGAAACGCAGCCGAAAAT
>NZ_CAMHRZ010000321.1 GCF_946187255.1 uncultured Ruminococcus sp. | reverse complement strand
ATAACCGAGTTAGGTGAAGCAGGCAGACTGACTTCCAAGGAGCTGTCAATAGAGCTCAATGTGGATAAGTCGATAATAAGCCGCTCTGTTAAGGAGCTTAAAAGCAAGGGCTATATCGATTCAAAGGTAAACGAGATGGATAAGAGGAACAGTTTCCTTTTTCTCACCGAAAGCGGCATGGAGATGTACAAAAGCATCAGTGATGAGATGGGCGGATATTATTCCGACATCATAGGTGCTATCCCTTCGGATAAGCTCGAACAGATAATCGACAGTCTCAGGATACTCAATGAAAGTATCTGCAGCATAAATCGTAAGGAATGCAAGTGTGACTGCGAAAAATAATCAAAATAGTGGTGATAACAATGCATATCGTGGAATGCAATTCAACAAACTGTGAAAAGCTGGTAGCCTTTGTTGAAGAGATGTTCAGCAGCTGGCGCGACAAAAGCTCAATGTCCTCAAAGAACACCTGCTGCTGCTCAAGGACAAAGGAAGAACTTATCTCAAAGATAAGAGGCGATCAGTCCGTGTTTTACTATGCGGCTGACGGAGACAGGATACTCGGATTTATGTGTACCGAGAATGACAGCGAGAAAAACAGTATGTATGTCAGCTATATCAATGTTCTTCCCGAGGAACGCGGAAAGAACGTGTTCAGGAACCTTCTGGACCATGCTTCCGCTGTGGCTGCCGGGAGAAATAATGAATTTATCAGGCTTGATACATGGCCGGGGAATGAGAACGCACTGAAAGCGTTTGAAAAAACAGGCTTTATTGTAGAACACAGCTGCTCATGCACCGTTAAGCTTTACAAGAAGATCGGAAACTGAGCAGAAAGAGGTATGATATGAAGGAATTAAGACAGATAGCTGTATACGGTAAAGGCGGAATAGGCAAGTCCACGACCTGTTCAAATTTGTCCGCCGCACTTTCAAATCAGGGTTACAGGGTGCTTCAGATCGGCTGTGACCCCAAGGCTGATTCCACTAAAAATCTGGTAGGAGATCAGAAAAAGCTAAGCGTTCTCGAACAGCTGAAGCTGAAGAAGAATGCAGTCCTTGACGATATAGTGACCAAGGGCTTTGCCAATACATACTGCATTGAGGCAGGCGGTCCCGAGCCGGGATTCGGCTGTGCAGGACGCGGCATCATTACCGCTATGGAGATAGTCGAAAAGCTGAATGTTTTTCAGGAGCTGGATATAGACATCGTTATTTATGATGTTCTTGGTGATGTAGTCTGCGGAGGCTTTGCAGTTCCCCTCAGAATGAGCTTTGCCAAAGAGGTATATCTTGTTACTTCGGGAGAGACTATGGCTCTCTATGCTGCCAACAATATCTCCAAGGCGATAAAGCGCTTCGGAGAGAGAAGCAGTGTAAGGCTTGGCGGTATAATCTGTAATCAGAGAAATGCATATCTTGAACATGAGGTGGTCGAAAAGCTTGCCGACAAGATATCCACACAGGTAATAAGCTGGATACCCAGAGACAATATAGTGCAGGAATGCGAGATGAAAAACAAGACAGTAGTGGAAGGCGCCCCCGATTCCGCTCAGGCTAAGGTGTATGACGATCTGGCTTCAAAGATCATCGCAAACACAAATATGGTGATACCTACTCCACTTGACGACGAAGGCTTTGATCTTATGATCAAACAGCCTCTTATGATGGACTGATAACTATGGATAAAAGTAAAACAGTAAAACTCAGCAGCCTTGTCAGCGCAATAGACAAGGAACTCATCGAGATAGGCGAGTGCATTGATATGCACCAGTTCTGCGCGTTCTGGGGAGCCTATGATGTGTTCAGCTATTTCGACGATATCGTGCTGCTGGTGCATGGTACCTCAGGCTGTACCGCCAACAGACATTTCCTTTCGGCAATGGGTCATAAGGACTTTTGCGACAGCAAAACGCATCTCACAACGAACATGAAAGAAAATGACATCATCTTCGGCGGCGAACAGAAGCTCATCGATGCACTGAACGAGACAGCAGAAAAGTATCCCGATAAGAATATCGCAGTTCTCACTAACTGCTGCACCGATATCATCGGAGATGATGTTCAGGGCTGTATAGAGTCTCTTCCCGAGGAACTCAGAAGCAGGATCGTTTTCATGAATACAGGCGGCTATTCGGGCAAGTCGTATCGCGACGGCACCGAGAACGCCTTCAGACTGCTTGCGGAAAAGCTCTATGATTTTTCCTGCTGCGGCTCGGGCACACCGAACAAGACCGTAAACCTCTTCCTCAGAAGATGGATATGGGATCCTTCAAAAACAAATGAAATAAAAAATATAATAAACGACTTAGCTATCATTGGCGTAGAAGTAAACGAGATCTTCGATCACGGTTTTAATACGGAGAAACTGAAAAAAATGGGCAAAGCCGATCTGAATGTTGCGCTTTGTCCATTTTTTTCGCGCGGATTTCTGGATCAGCTTTATAATCTTGGCGGTATCGGCTACTCAGATGCAGCTGCACCTGTGGGACTTGATGCTACCGTGAGCTGGCTGAAAAATATTGCCGAAAAGCTCGGCATTGACGCAGACATCATGGCAGATGAGAGAGTTTCGGCGCTGTCACTGGAAAGAGACCGTCTCCGTGAAAAGATCGGAGAGGGAAGAAAATGTGTGATCTGGAACCAGACAGGCGACAGACTGCTCTCACTCATCGGCTTTGCAAAAGAGCTGGGGATGAAGCCCATAGTGGTGGGCGTAGAGCCCTCTGCTATCAGGGAGAAGATGCACATATTCAGAAAGGAAGTTCTCGAGGGCGGACTTGATGCAACTGTGTATGCTTCCAAATATATAGACGAGATCAGGGAGCTTGTCGGCGAGCTTGACGATCCCATCATATTCTGTAACGATAATTACTTCAGCGGCAAAAAGGTGTTCAGATATCGTTTTGCTCACAATAACATATACGGTCTTGAGGGCGCTAAGAGTATGTATGCTGAACTGACGAAGGTCCTCGATACCGAGCCGAATAAATACTCACTGTTTCTGGAGGAATGATATGAACGAAGATAGAAATTGCCATGATTCCATTCAGAAATGCGGTATTTTCGGAGTGAGCAGGATAGCTGCCCAGATAAGATCGGCGTCTGTTATAGTCCATGGCCCCAAGGGCTGTGTGCTTCCTGCCTATGAGGCTTCGCTGACCAATCCGCTGAGCATATCTTATACCGAGATGTGCCGCGAGACTACTGTATTCGGCGGCGAGGACGACGTAGTATATAAGATCAGGATGGAATACTTCACGAATAATCCCGAGATAATAATACTTGTTACAAGCTGTGCTTCCGAGATAATCGGAGATGATATCAAGGGCGCTGTGTTCGGGCTTGACCTTGATGTGCCCATCATTACCGTTGAGGGAGGAAGCTTCATCAACGACCATGTTTCAGGTGCGAATATCGCCATGGATAAGCTCGCCTCGGAGCTCTGCGATGATGCACCCGAAAAGTCCGGCATAGTCAATATAATCC
>NZ_CAMHRZ010000320.1 GCF_946187255.1 uncultured Ruminococcus sp. | reverse complement strand
CAAAGGAGATTCCTTATAGATATTTGTGAGGCTCCCTGTCATAGCCGTATCATTTTTGAGCACTATCCTGTATTCGGTATGCCAGCCGTCACGATAACCTCTGTCAGTTTTTTTACTCTGGGGCAGTTGTTCATAGTCATTCAGTTTTTGGATAGATACGAGTTCACGAAGCACATCCGTATCATTTTCCGAAATTTCAATATTTTTAATGGTTACTTTATTTTCAGCAGTTTTGTATTTTTTAGTGATGATCTCTCCTGTTTCAAGATCGACTGTAAGTTCGTTCCTGAATTCCTGAGGAAAGACATGACAGTCTCTGTATTCTATCCTGACAGGATACTTGCTTGCATCAAATTCCATATTTGCCTCCTTGAACGGTACACCCGCCCGATCATTTATTCATAAGCCAGAAATTCTTCGGGGATATAGTTTATATAGTTCTGCAAAGTGTTCCTGTTCACGCCCGCACGCTGGTACATCATGTGGCGTGAGAACATCTCATCGGTGTAATCGCCGTAGGGGTACACAGCGCAGTTGTACCACATGGACTCCCAGCTGTCGCCCTCATAGTGGGATATAACAGGGATAGCCTTGACGTTCTCAAAGCTGATTGCACCGCCGTTGTCGTAGTCCTTTACAACATCCAGCTTGCCGAATATGCCTATTATCGCTCTGCCGTACTGTCCGTCGGGGTTGTCGGCATCATACATGGTGGAGAAGAAATTTCCAAGACCGTAATAGCAGAACGCCTTTCCGCCGTCGGGCTTGTCGATATATTCACAGGTGGAGAGGGCGTGCGCCTGTGTGCCTATAATAAGGTCTGCGCCCCATTCCACCAGCTGCGGTGCGAACTCTATCTGCATATTGTTAAGGTCGTTGAGCACCTCTGTACCGAAATGGCAGGACACCACCACAACGTCGGCTATCTCGTCTGCCGCACGCACCTGACGCTCTATGCGGTCGCGCTCCTCGATGTATACCACCTCACCCGGCTCGTCATCCGAGAGGAATATGCCGTTGGTATGCTCCATATACCCCAGAAAAGCAAAGGTCACACCATCTATCTCCATCGTCTTGATATCCTCAGCATCCGCTTCATCGCGGTAGGCGCCGTAGTGTACCACATCCTTGCTGTCCCAGTAATCCAGCGAGGAGATAAGTCCCGTTGAACCCATATCCAGCACATGGTTGTTGCACATAGATATCACATTGAAGCCGAAATCCACCACAGCGTCACCCACCTCTGTCGGGGTGGAGAACATCGGGAAAGTGGAAGGCGGGAAAGCATCGTTGACAACTGTCTCCTGATTGAGCACCGCCACATCAACGCCCTCTATCAGCTTTTTGCAGGGCGCATAGCACTTGGAGAAATCGTAGCTGCCGTCCTCTTTCTGCGCATCAACGTAGATATTGTCGTGTATCAGGTTATCACCTGCGCAGGCAAAGGAAACTACGGTCTTTCCTGTGCGCCCCTCGTCGGACTTCTTCTTTTTGGCAGTCCCGGTATCCTCATCCGTTTCGGCGGGATTTTCAACGCTCTCACGATCGTCATTCTCGTTATCACCGTCAGCAGGCTGAACTTCCTCTGCGGGGACTTCCGTATCCTCAGCGGCAGTCACGGTGCTTTCGCCCTTTTGTGCAGAGGGATCTTTATTAACTTCCACAGCATTCCCGCAGGATGCTGTCATCAGCACAGCGGCAAGCAGGAAAGGCAGGGTCTTTATTCTCATGTATAATACTCCTTTCGGGTAATAATCGCATAATGACATTATATCACCCATTGACGTATTTGTCATCACACGCCGTATAAATTTGTAAAAAAACACAATAAACTCCCCCGCTGACAAGGCGTATTTGCCTATATATCATGATATCAGCCCAAAATAGATAATTCACAATTATTGTGTTGAAAAAATTATTTTCCCGCATTAAAATTATATAGTACGCAAAAATGAGAATATAAGAGTATAAAAGGAAGATAATGATGAGTAATAACGAAGAGATACTTAGCGGCGACCTTCGCGGTGCGGTGCTCAAATTTGCCCTGCCCCTTGCCGCCACAGGCATATTGCAGCAGCTTTTCAATGC
The DNA here is from genome assembly GCF_946187255.1 of uncultured Ruminococcus sp. Classification (GTDB taxonomy): domain Bacteria; phylum Bacillota; class Clostridia; order Oscillospirales; family Ruminococcaceae; genus Hominimerdicola. Next base: position 1,448 of record NZ_CAMHRZ010000320.1, on the reverse strand, counting down.
CGCCGATATCGCCGTGATAGGACGCTATGTGGGCAAGGAAGCTATGGCGGCGGTGGGCAGCAACACTCCCCTGACGGCGCTGATAATAAACCTGTTCGTGGGACTTTCCATCGGTGCCAATGTGGTCATTGCAAAATTCATCGGCATGAACAACCGCGACGGCGTGAAAAAAGCGGTGCATACCTCCCTGATGATAGCCGTGATAAGCGGCGCGGTGATCGCTGTGATATGCGAACTGCTGGCACCCGCGATACTTGGTCTGCTTTCGATACCCGACGATGTTTACGATATGGCGCTGCTGTATTTCCGCGTGTACATTATGGGTATGCCCGTTATACTGCTTTACGACTTTGCTTCAGCCATATTCCGCAGCAGGGGCAATACCCGCACACCGCTGATATGTCTGGTGACATCGGGCGTAGTCAATGTACTGCTGAACCTGTTCTTCGTGCTGGTACTGAAAATGACCGTCAACGGTGTGGCGCTGGCTACTGTCATCGCAAACCTAATAAGCTCCGCACTGCTGGTGTGGTTCCTGATGCATGAGGAGAGCGAGATAAGGGTCAGCACGGATGCCCTGCGCATCGACCCCTCTATACTCAAAGAGATGATACGCATAGGACTGCCCGCAGGTATTCAGGGCGTGGTCTTCTGCTTTTCAAATGTCATCATACAGTCTTCCATAAACAAGCTGGGCTCGGACGTTATGGCGGGCTCATCGGCGGCATTCAACATTGAGATATTCGCCTACTACGTCATAAACTCCTTCGGGCAGGCGTGTACCACCTTCACGGGGCAGAATTACGGTGCCAACAAGCCCGACCGCTGCCGCGAAGTACTCAGGGTCACACTGGTGCAGGATATGGCTTGTGCCATAGTTCTACCGCTGCTGATACTCCTTTTCGGCAGACCTCTGCTGAGCATATTCAACAGCGAACCCGCAATAATCGAGCTGGGAATGGTGAGGATAAGGTTCATCCTGCTGGCGGAATGGGTCAACGTGGTGATAGAGATATTCTCGGGATATATGCGCGGCTTCGGATATTCGCTGTTTCCTGCCCTCACCTGCACCGTATGTATATGCGGAGTGCGTCTCAGCTGGATATGGCTGGTATTCAAAAAGCACAAGACCTTTGCGGTGCTGATGACCTGCTACCCCCTCAGCTGGGCAGTGACAGCCGCCATGATGCTGGTGGTGTACTTCGATACCAAACGGCGGTATCTCTCGGATTTCTTTGCGGGGAAGAACAGCCGCGAACAGAGCATGAATGTCTGATCTCAGCGGCAGTGCCCCAAAGATAAGAATTACTCATTTGACTTTTTTCCCTTTTTTACCCTTTTTTTCCCTCGCATATCGGGAAAAAAGAAAGCCCGAAATTTAGGGCTTTGAGGGCTCAAAAAGACTTTTTTCCCTTTTTTCCCCGGTATTAGTAGTAAAAAAAATAAAA
>NZ_CAMHRZ010000319.1 GCF_946187255.1 uncultured Ruminococcus sp. | reverse complement strand
CAGCAGGCGGCACCGCGAGGCATCAGCTTTTCCAGCTTTGGGGTAAGGTAAGCCCGCCAGCCGAATTCCTCGCCGAAGCCCATGAATATCAGGGGTATGCTCTGTATGTAGGAAAGTATGATCAAGGGGATGAGCATCATCATGCCCTTGTTGTTGGTGTTCTCGTTCAGCAGCTGTGACATATCCGAGCTGCGGTCAAAGAAGAAATGGAGCACGAACAGGTTAAAAAATCCCCATATCAGCGGCAGCAGGGCGGATAGTATATATATCCCTTTGTTCTTTGAAATATGTGCTTTCAGATAGTGTTCCTCCACGCCCTCTTTTGTTATGATACGGGTGAGTATATTTGCTATGGCGGGGTAGATCATTATCGTAAAGCTCGCTGACATCGAGTTCATCCCGCCGCGGTGGTCGGAGAATGCTATCTCCAGCACATAGTTGGGTATATAGGCGAGGATGATGAATATCACTATGCGCTTGACGGTCAGCTTCTTTTCCTCATTTGTCATAGTTCTCCACCCCTCTCAGATATAACTTGCAGGATAATTTGTACGATAAAATGTACAGCACAGGCACTATCCCCAAGCCTGCCGCCTGCGCCCACAGCAGCTTGTGGTTCTCGTTCATGTCGGTCATAAGGCTTATCAGGCGGTCGTAGATGCCGTCAAGGTCAAAGCCGCTTATGTCCCCGAAAAGGAAGTATATGCTCACGATGAATATGATGCTTATCATGGATATGATCCTGACAATGTTGCCCACAATAGACCCGAAGGCAAACAAAAACGGAAAGCTGATCGCCCTGACGAGCAGCTGGAAGAAAAACAGTATTATCACAAAGCCCGATATACTAATAGAATTTTCGCTGGATATATCCATAGCCAGCAGATTGAAGAATATGCATATAAATGCCGTCGCCATCGAAAACAGGAACGCCAGTATGTACTTGCTGCCCACTTCGTTTTTTATGCCGTCCTCTGTGGAAGATATGAAGTATGCCCACTTTTTTCGCTCGTCGAAGGCGGGTATGCTGTCTTCCATCATTCCGCCCGAGAGAAACGACATAACCGCAAAGGATAAGCCGAAGAGCGCACCGAACACATTTGCCAGATCGCCGTTTTCTTCGGGTATCGACAGAGCTGTCAGAGTGCTGGCGTTGAGAAATACCATAAGACAGAGAAATATTATCATCGACTTTGCGCCGATCTTTATGTCCTTATACACTACTCCCAGCATATCAGCACACCCTCCTGTCATACAATTTTTTGGTGACGAATACGCTCACTGCTGCCACCAGCAGGAAAAACAGCGCCCATGCCCACCACCATACAGTGAACAGGTCTTTTATCGACCGGAAAAGACTGTCCTGCCACGCCCTTTGAAGCTCATCGGGTATGTCGTTCATCTGTTCGATATCGTGTTCAGCAAGAAATCGCTTGCTGGAATTGTATATCGCAAAGCCTGCAGGCACAAAGGGCAGGTACATTATGAAAACGCTTATCATTCCCGAAATATCGGTATTTTTTGTAAAGAATGACATGGGGATGGATACGAACATCATCACAGACATCATAAGCTCCGAATACACGATGATGAGCAGATGCCACGCTTTATAGCTCTCACCGAACGCCGCCAGCGTAGCCATCGATGACAGCACCGAGATCACAAAGCCCGCCGCCAGTGTCAGCGCTATCATCCCGAATTTGAATGTGATGAATTCGCGGGCGGTTATGGGCAGAGTGTAGCAGTATTTCTGCCAGCCGCATTTCCTGTCGCTCACCACTGACGCTGAGGGCGAACAAAAGCTGGATGACATCATGGCGGGCAGGAATATGAACATATACTTTGACATATCCAGCATTACGCCCGCTTCCTCGCTGATATTCCTGAGATTGCCGTATCGTGTGCTCAAGCCTATCATCACAGCGTATATCAGCACCAGCACGAATGCAACAGCGGTGCCAAGTATGGTCTTGCGGGAAATATACATCTCACGGAGAAAAAGTCCACGATACTTTCTCATTTATCTCCACTCCTTTTTGTCGCGGCTGACGTAATAGAGCATTATCTCTTCCAGTGTGGTCCTGTCCATCGTCAGCCCCGAATACTTTTTCGCGGCGGCAGAACGGTCAGCCACCATGACCTCAGCACCGAAATCCGTAAGCCTTGCACTTACAAGGTCAGCCTTGTCTATCTCTGCATAGTCGCTCTTTGAACACTTTATCACCGCATGACTGTCCAGAATATCGTCCTTGTAGCCCGTTATCAGCAGTTTTCCCTTGTCGATGAATGTAACGCTGTCCGCGATCTTTTCAAGGTCGGAGGTTATATGCGAAGACATGAGTATGGAATTGTTCTCATCCTGCAAATACTCCATGAATATATCCAGTATCTCATTCCTGACCACAGGGTCGAGACCTGTGGTAGCCTCGTCCATGATGAGCACTTTTGCCCCGTGGGAAAGCGCGGAAGCTATCTGTAATTTCATCTTCATACCCTTGGAGAATTTAGCGAACTTCTTCTTCCTCGGCAGTGCAAAGCGGTCGAGATAGTCAAAGTAGGTACCGCTGTCCCAGTTCTCGAATATATCCCTGAATATCATATTTATATCGTTGGCATTGAGCTGCTCGGGGAAGGGCAGTTCATCGAATACCGCCGCGATATTTCGCTTTATCTCGTTCTCGTCCCTGATATGGTCAAGCCCCATGACCTTTATCTCGCCCTCGTCAGCCTTAACGATATTGAGCACGGCGTTTATTGTCGTGGACTTGCCCGCACCGTTCTGCCCGATAAAGCCCATGATACTGCCCTTCGGTACATTGAAGCTGATATTGTCCAGCGTGAAGCCGTCATACCTTTTGGTAAGCCCGTTGATCTCGATAGCGTTTTCATAGTCGTTCATTTCAGTTCCCCCCATAGAGCATTTCGATAATGGAGACCATTTCTTCAAGAGATATATCACACATTTTCGCCGTCTCGCAGGCATCGCTCAGCAGTGCCTCCACCTTTTTGAGATATTCCTCTTTCAGTAATTCGGTATCCTGTTTTTTCACAAAGCTGCCTTTGCCTGTGTAGGACTCGATAAAGCCCTCTCTTTCAAGCTCCTCGTAAGCCCGCTTCGTGGTGATGACGCTTATCCTCAGCGCCTGTGCCAGGGCTCTCATCGAAGGCAGAGCATCCCCCTCCTTCAAATCGCCCGACATTATCTGAGCCTTTATCTGCGAAACTATCTGTTCGTATATAGGCTCGCCCGTAGAATTAGAAATAATAATATCCATAATTGAGATCTCACTTTGCAATGTATATATTTGATATATACATTATACCAGACATACACATATATGTCAAGGGGAGTATTTTAAAATACTGCACATAATTATTCATGAAAAAGCCGAGCGAGTGATGCATACTGTACAAATCGGTACAAAACAGGGACAAAAATCGTATATGTGCGGTATATACACTTTATTATTTAAATAATCCCAATTCGGTTGTGTATTGCTATAAACGATAATTTATCCTGCGTACTGTGAAACCTGTTGAGATAGATCTCT
>NZ_CAMHRZ010000318.1 GCF_946187255.1 uncultured Ruminococcus sp. | reverse complement strand
GGATGATTCACTTTCAGACAATAATCTGATGTATGTCGATCAAGCCACCTCGGGTGAAGATGGTAAGCTGACATTCACCTACAGGACTAAGGAAGTATCCGAGAACATGGCTGTGTTTGTTGTCGGAATGAAAAATGAAGAAAATGAGACTACAGATCCGACCGATCCGAAAGATCCGACTGACCCCACAGATCCTACCGATCCTACCGATCCTACCGATCCTACAGATCCTAAGGACTCAATTCCCGGAGACTTAAACGGTGACGGCATTGTCAACGTTACGGATATCTCCAAGCTGGCGGCTCACGTTAAGGGCAAAAAGCAGCTGGAAAAGGATGAGCTTGCAAAGGCTGACCTGAACGGCGACGGCAATGTAAATGTTACAGATATTTCCATGCTGGCAGCCCATGTTAAGGGCATAAAGATGCTGGGAAAGAAATAAACCCGAAATACAGCAGGATAACAATACAAAGCGGCTGAGAGTATTTTCAGCCGCTTTTGCTATGCCGCAAAGAGGGTACAAAAAAGCTCCGACAAATTGCCGGAGCTTTGTAAAATACTGTATGCTTTATCCGCAGCACCTTAGTTCTTGAAAGCTATGCGGAAGAAGTTATAGAGGTGAGCTCTGATACAGTTATCGCCGTGATAGCCGCCGTTCACATAGTGCCAGATATGAGGCACGCCGTTACCCTCGAAGTTGTTGTGATAGGTCTTGGGATTATCGTAAACAGTTCTGTCGTCGCTGCCTGCTGTGATCATCAGGAAGTAAGGCGAATTGTCGCTGTCCCAGTTGAATGCGCCTGTAACTCCGGGAGCGGGACATATAGCACCGACATAGCCGAACATGTCGGGTTTCTTCATACCGATGAGGAGAGCCTCACGTCCGCCCATCGAGAAGCCTGTGATAGCGGTGTTGTCCTTGCCTGTCTTGATGCTGTAATTCTGCTCGATATAGGGCATAAGATCCTTTGTGAGGTCGTTTATGAAGTTATCATAGCCCTGATTGTTGGTCTCATCCATGCCTGTGCAGGATTTGAGAGTGGGGCTGGAGAATACATCGGGGAATACGCAGATCATTTCCACTGCTTCGCCCTCAGCGATGGCATTGCCTATCATCTCGCGGGTATGCATCTCTGCATTGCCCTTAGTCAGCATTCTGTCGATGCCCTCATAGTAACCGTGCATGATGTACATTACTGGGTACTCCTTTGAGGGATCGTAGTTTGGAGGAAGAAGTATATTTACTTCCTTAGTCCTGTTGCAGGTGGTGGAATAGTAGCTCTTCTTCTGTATCTCGCCGTAGGTCACGCCGCTCTTCTGCCAGTTGGCGGAATCGGGCTCCTTCTCAACTATAGTGGGTCTTACCTTCTCGGTGAAATCCTTCATAGACATGTGATTGGATATCACAGGGAATTCCTTGATCTTGCCAACCAGGAACTGATGCAGCAGAGATACGTCTTCACTGTCGATCTCGCCGCTCTGATCAATATCCGCATTCTTCTTGGATAATACATTGGTGAATCCCTTTGATACACCTCTCTTGAGTTCGATAAGGTCTGCTACAGTGATCTTGCAGTCAAGATTAACGTCACCGCGAGGGGAGATCATCGACTTGGGACCTTCGATCTTTGTTCCTGCGGGGGCAGCAATGATCTCATCAACAAAGAAATCATTGGTATCCTTTGTAGTCTCAACTACCAGAACAAGATTTTTGGCACCCGTAGGGATAGTATAGTTGGGGTTGTACAGCTGAACGAACTCACAGCGGTTAGCCGATGTCTGAGCGATCTTGTCATAATTTGCTTCACCGTTCAGGTCATACTGCAGTGTGAGCTTGAATTCCGTTGTATTAGAACCCTTCATGTTTACAAAGCAGGCACTGAATGCGTAGCTCTGTCCGGGAACGAAAGTTGCGGAATCCAGAGACTTCTGTCCGCCGTTCCATGTAGCAGTTCTGCCCGAAAGGCTCAGCGAAGAAGAACCCATATACTTAACATCAGAGCTTACTGCTGCCTTACAGCCTCCTCTAGCCGTCCAGTCATCCGTTCCGCCCTCGAAAGTATCGTGGAACAGATAGCTGCTTGTTCCTGCCGCAGATGCGGTAGTTACGGGCATCTGAAAAGCCATGCATGACGCAGCCATTGCTGCTGATGAAAGCACCGATACTACCTTTCCTGCAATCTTTGTTGATCTTGACATTTGATCATTCCTCCGATCTGATTTTGTTATATTAAAGTCAGAAACTAAACTTTAACATAGAATGATTTCTTGAACACATCGGCACTGATCCACTTTCCGTTCACCTTAGCAAGTACCACCATCCTGTAAGTGCCTTTTGCCACCTTAGGGGAAGTCCATGTGGTAACACTGCCGTCAACCTGCTTCTTTACTACCCATTTGTTTGCCTGATATACGCCTATACCGTACTTCTCGGCACCGGGTACCTTTGTCCACTTGAAGCCGATCTTGTTATCCTTGACCTGAGTCTGAACCTTTGGATAAAGATCTGTATCCTGCGGATCCGAACTGCCGCCCGATGATTTTGGCCCTTCTATGACTGTACCGTCAACTGCCGCAAACAGGTTATCGATATAGAAATTCGTTGCGGGAGTATCGTCATCCGAATCGCCCTCAGTCTCCACATATATCATGGGATTCTTTGCGCCATCGGGTATCTTGAAGCTCTTATTCGCCAGCTGTGTCCACTCGCCCTTCTTTACAGTCTTTGTGTCGATCTTCTCATAGTAAGTCTCGTCATCGGAGCCTGTATACTGGAGAGTGAAATGGAATTTTGTGGAAGCTGCGCCCTCGTTGTACTTAACGATAGTCGAGAAGCTGTACTTCTCTCCTGCCTTGAACTTGTAGTTCAGTTTTTTACCGACACCCATCCATGAGGATGAACGGTCGGAGCAGTATACAGAGCCGCTGCCCTCATAGGCTTCATCGCTGCTCAGAGCCACCGATGCGCCGCATCTGTCTGTGCATCCGTCCAGCTTGCCCTCAAATGTGTTCTTGAATATGTATGTATTATCTGTACCCGAAGAGCCTGCGCCGGCACCGTCAAACTTCCACCAGTCAACGTTCATAAGATATCCGTCGCCGCCGTTGAATACCAGATAAAGGTCATGCTCACCGCTTGCGCCCGCCACATTGCAGGACAGTTCCTGCCATTCATGCCAGCCGCCCGTATCTCCGACTTTAAGTGTGCCGACCACAGGACCTGTCTTGCTGTCCAGGTGAAGCTCTATGGTTCCGCCGCTGCCGCCGGAAGCAACGCTCGCTGTAAACTTATCAGCGCCCTCACTGAAGTCAACGCCTGCCACCTTTACATAAGAACCTTTCTGTATAAATCCGATATTTACGGAATCGTTTTCATCCTTTTCGGTCTTTACGCCCTCACACCAGCATATAGTCTCGGCTTCAACTCTCTCAAACGGGTTGAGACATTCCAGCTGATCGGGACCGCTTCTGGTGAGCTTCATAACGGGTATGGTACCGTCGGAGTTGTATGTGAATTCCTCACAGGAAGCACTTCTGTTGTAGGGACCTCCGCCGGGAATACCGTTCTTATGATAGAAGAAGTAGGA
>NZ_CAMHRZ010000317.1 GCF_946187255.1 uncultured Ruminococcus sp. | reverse complement strand
TGCAGGTAAGAAGACTTGAACTTCCACGACCTTGCGATCACTAGCACCTGAAGCTAGCGCGTCTGCCTATTCCGCCATACCTGCATATCCTATTATATTGTGCTGACCGACCGCTCTCGCTGTCGTTCTTCATACAACTTTTATATTATATCACACTTATAATGAAATGTCAATACCCTGAGAGAAATTTTTCTAAAAAAATTTTGCGGAACATAATACGCCATTTTGAGGGTTTAAATCGTGCAGGATGACCCGAAATTATGCGTTGAATTATGAAATATAACAGATTTGTGAAAGAATGTGAAAAACAGCTAATAGAAGTCTTGCGAAACGTAAACAAGGATTTTCAGTATGGATACAAGCGGGTTAAAATATAGCGATAGGTATTGATTTATGCCCGAAGCCGTGATATACTGTCGTTGAAAGGAGATGAGGAGCATGAACATCGGAATGGACGATATTTTCAAGTACGCGCAGGATATCCGCAGCAGGATCGCCGAAGAAGAGATGAAAATGGGTCACTTCAATATCATAATCACCGGCAAGACGGGCGTGGGCAAAAGCACCCTGCTCAACGCGGTTTTCCGTGAGGAGATAGCGGTGACGGGAGTTGGCAGACCTGTTACACAGCGTACACGAATGATCGAAAAGCAGGGCGTTCCGCTCCGCATCTTCGACACACGGGGGCTTGAACTGGGCAACACCGCTCAGGAGGCTGTGAGAAACGATATTTTCGAGCTGATTGACTGGCAGCTGAAAACCAAAGACCCCGACAATTTCATTCACGCCATCTGGTACTGCATTAGCACCACCTCCGACCGCATCGAGGAGGAAGAGATCAGATGGATAAACGAGCTTGCTACTCAGAACAAGCACGACGTTCCTGTGATAGTGGTTCTCACCAAAACACTCAGCAGGAAAAAGGGTCTGGCGCTGAAAAGCCGGATCGAGGACATGAACATCAACGTCAGAGGTATTGTGCCTGTGCTGGCACAGCCTTATGAGGTAGACATCGCAGATGAGATAAAGACGGTGCCCTCATTCGGACTGGTGGAGCTTATCGGTATGACACTGCAGGTCGTTCCCGAAAGCGCCAAGAATGCACTTATCAATGCTCAGGGCGTTGACATGGAACTAAAGGGAAAGCGTGCCAGAAAATGGCTGGCGGGCTTTGCGGGCACGAATTTTGCCGCAGGCTTCGCCCCTTTTCCCATAGCCGACGCACCCATACTAATAACCACTGAGATCTCAATGCTGGCTAAGCTGACGACTATCTTCGGCATAGATATGGACAAGGCGATGCTGGCGGCAGTGGTTTCCGCAATAGTGGGGTGCAGCGGCGCAACGGTCGGCGGAAGATTCGCGGTGAGCAGTCTGCTGAAACTGATACCCGGAGTGGGGACTCTGGTGGGCGGACTGATAAACGGTGCAACGGCTGCGGCGTTCACCGTAGCTTTAGGGGAAGCTTACATCGCGGTGATGATGATGCTGGCTAAGGGCGAGCTGAAAAGAGAGGACATGAACGAGCAGATATTTATCGATAGCATGAAGGATATTTTCAGAGACAAGCTCACCCATGCGCAGCTGCCGTGTTTCGGCTGATAACCGTATTTTCAGAAAAGAGGTGTTTGCACTATGACTTCGCAGCAGCCGAAAGGGCTGCATACACGCGGGCGCAATAAGCAGCTTGTGTCCGCAGGAGAATTTTCACAGAACGCTTGCACACTATATTTACTATGCAATAAAGGGAGGTCATCATGTGTGACCTCCCTTGTTTTTGTCCCGCACCCGATGTGTATTGCTATAAACGGTAATTTAGCTTTACGGAGTGCGTGGACTACTGGAGAAAACCTTTCTGAAGAAAGGTTTTCCCCAGACCCCTTTCTAAAGACTTTTATTTCTTTTTTGCGGGGGGCAGCTATGCTTTGTAAGAACAGTGAAAGTTCGACTTTTCACATTCTATTCTAGAATGTCTGCCCCCCGCAAAAAAGAGGCAGAAGTTTTCGGGGAGGAGTTTGAGGAGGACCCTTTTTCAAAAGGGTCTTCCTCAATAATTCACGCAGTCCGTAAGCTAAATCATCATTTATAGAAATACATATCTGTCCGTAACAAAAAAAGCCGTGTCCTCGGACACGGCATGGAATATCAGAAAAACTTAATGACGCTGTATTTGATCAGATCCTTTGCGGAGAATGGCATAGTGATCTCCCTGTCGTTAAAGGCTTCCTCGATCAGCGCAGAGGTGGGCTTGCGTCCCTGCGAGATCTCGATCTGGATGTAGTTCCTGATCTCCATTACCTCGCTCTCGTGCTTAACGCACCAGTCGTTCACCCTGAAAAAAACATCGGACGGTCTGTTGTTGTTTTGTCTCTTATTTTTGCCAAAGAACAGCATCTTTTTTGTCACCTCGTCTTTTTTACAAAATTTTACACAATAAAACGATCTTCTTATTCGTGAAATATTATAACATATTTCTTTTTTTCTGTAAATAGGAAAATCTTGTTTTTTACTATTTCGATGCTGTTTGTTTACTTTTTAAATGCAAAGCCTGCCGCAACTATTCTTTTTCTCCCGCAACGGTGCCGCGAACGCTTCTGCCCTTGTCGAAATCATCCAGAAAATGGTGGTATTCGTCCCCGATATGATAGCTGATTATCGTTTGCAGATTAACGTTCTCCACACTGCGGAAGATGTTCATATCTATGGCAGGGCTGACCTCACGCAGGCGTTTGAGCAGTTCCTTTATCTCCTGACGCTTGGAATTGCTGCTGCCGTCGTCATACACTTCCCTTTCCTCGGTGAAGCGGCAGGCGCACTGTATGAATTCCAGCTCGTTGAAGCGGCACCATTTGATGATATCTTCCTCACGCACCATGTAAAGCGGGCGTATCAGCTGCATACCCTCAAAGTTCTCGCTGTGTATCTTCGGCATCATCGTCTGCACCTGCGAGCCGTACAGCATACCCATGAGTATGGTCTCGATGACATCATCAAAGTGATGCCCCAGTGCTATCTTGTTGCAGCCCAGTTCCTGCGCGTTTTTGTAGAGGTATCCCCTCCTCATCCTCGCACAGAGATAGCAGGGGTTCTGCCTGACGTTGACCACAGAATCGAATATCTTCGTATCGAATATCCTTATGGGTATCTCCAGCTTTGCGGCGTTGTCGATTATCTTCTGCCTGTTTTCGGGATTATAGCCCGGATCCATGACGATGTATTCCACATCGAAGGGCACCTTTGAATAGCGCTGCAAACGCTTCATACAGACAGCCATCATCATCGAATCCTTGCCGCCCGAGATGCACACCGCTATCTTGTCGCCCTCCTGTATCATCTGATAATCCTTGATGCCTTTGAGGAACTTCGACCATATACCCAGCCTGAATTTTTTAACGAGCGAAAGCTCAATATCGTTTGGAATTTCCATATTTATCCTGCCCCTGTACTACTGCCCTGCAACTTTTTCGCCAGGGCGTTTTCCGTGTATATTATTATCTCCCGGACTTTTCCGTCCTTGGCGGATCTTACCATTATATCATTGCTGCCCTTTTTGAAAACCATGAAATTTTCTTTTTCGCTGTAAGGCTCT
>NZ_CAMHRZ010000316.1 GCF_946187255.1 uncultured Ruminococcus sp. | reverse complement strand
GTCTTGACTTCCAACTATGTCGGCTATACAGGCGGACTGAGAGTGATAGAGGACATCTACAACACAGCACTTGCAACATATAAATAAATATAAATATCTCCCGTCACACAGCGGGAGATATTTTTGAAAGTGAGGATAATACAATGGCAAAACTAGCGATAGCAACATCTGACGGCTTCACCGTCAACGAGCATTTCGGTCATGCAAATTTCTTCCGTGTGTACGAACTGAATGATACCGACTATACATTCATCGAAGTCCGTGACGCTGTTGCTGCCTGTCAGCACAGCTTAGGTCACGACACCACCCGCTTTGACAAGATCATCGAGCTGCTTTCCGACTGCGACGCGGTGCTTGTTCAGAAGATCGGTGAGGGCGCAGCGGCGTACCTCATCGAAAGGGGAGTCCGTGTATTTGAAGTAAGCGGACCCATCGACGGAGTGCTCAAAAAGTTCATCTCCGATAAGCTGGTATAAAAAACGAAACGCGCTGTTCTTTCTCGGGAACAGCGCGTTATTTTTCATCAGAATTCGTATGGTGTGATCTGGTATACAAAGTAGTTCAGCCAGTTTGAGAACAATAAGCTGGAAGCTGATATCCACCTGCTGACAGGTTCCTTTGACGGATCGTCGTCGGGGAAGTAATTTACGGGGATATCGGGTTCAAGTCCCTTGTCCGTATCGCGGATATATTCCTCTGCAAGGCGGTAAAGATCGTACTCGGGATGACCGTTTACAAATATGTTCTTTCCGCCGTCGGAGATGATATATGCACCTGTTTCAGCACCTTCTGCTATCACGGACAGTTCACTGACATTGTCGATATCCTCACGGGATATACCGGTATACCTTGAATGAGGAGCATAGAAATTCCTGTCAAAGCCCCTGACCAGCTCGTTTGTCGGGTCTGTGACGATATGCTCGTATATGCCCGACAGCTTCTTGTCGTAGTCGAACTTGTTCACTCCGTAATGGTAGTAGAGTCCTGCCTGCGCCGCCCAGCACAGATGAAGTGTGGAAGTAACGTGTATCCTGCTCCATTCCAGTATGGAAGTCAGCTCACCCCAGTAGTCAACATCCTCAAATCCCAGCTTTTCAACGGGAGCGCCCGTGATTATCAGACCGTCGTAGTACTTGTGCTCTATCTGATAGAATGGAAGATAGTTTTTCAGCAGATAGCTGAGAGGTGTGTTCTTGTATTTGTGGGATACAAGTCTTATAAACGTTACATCTATCTGCAAAGGCGAATTTGAAAGCAGTCTCAGCAGCTGCTGTTCGGTATTCTCCTTGTCAGGCATCAGGTTGAGTATGGCGATCTTCAGTTCGCGTATATCCTGATGGCTCGCTCTTTCCTCCGTCATGGCGAAGATATTCTCTTTCTTCAGCTTTTCGATGACGGGCAGTGTTTCTTTCAATCTTAACGGCATATTCTTTCCTCCTGACTAAATATAATACATGAGATACTGTTCCTTGTCTTCGGTATTGTCCTTACATTCCCTTATGAGGTCACTGAGGGTCATCTGTTCGGAAAAACGGCGCATATATCCGTTGAATTTATCCCACAGACAGCTGTTCACCGAAGAACGTATGGTATTGCTGTTATCCTCATCCTCCTCATAGGTGTCGGCAAGTATGGTATTATCCAGCGCATTGAGTATCTCCGAAAGTTTTATCTTGTTTGCGGGGCGTGCCAGCTTGTAGCCGCCGCCCAGACCTTTATGTCCTTTAACAAAGCCGCCCTGTCTCAGACCGACTATTATCTGTTCCAGATACTTCTGAGATATACCTTGTCTCGCCGCTATCTCAGAGGAAGAAACGGTATCTCCCTTTTCCGAATTTATTGCAATATCTGCAAGGGCAACTATACCAAGCTCTACCCTTGTTGAGATCTTCATCCCTTGTCAGCTCCTTTCCTTTTTACATCTCCCACTGAATAGGATATACTGTATCCCGCACTGCTTATCCTGCGTTCCAGGCATCCTTTGCACATTGAAGCGTTCTCGCTCGTGCATATCTTGTTTTCGTATAACAGATAAAGCTCCCTCACCTCTGTGGGAGACAGGTTTGGCATGATAACGTTTGCGCCCGCTTTCAGCCCCTGTTCTCTGCCCGTCGGGTGTATACTTCCCAGTGCGGTGGTGGCAGGTATCAGTGCATAAGGGAACATCAGTCTCAGTATAGCTATAAGCCTGAGTGTCTGCTCCAAAGTACCGCTTTCATATCCCGCAAAGGGAGTGTCCTTGTGCCTTATGAAAGGTCCTATGCCTATCATGTCAGGGTTAAGCTTTTGCATGAAACGCAGGTCGGATACTATGTTTTTGGCCGTCTGGTGCGGCGAGCCAACCATAAAGCCGGTGCCCACCTGATAGCCTGTATCTTTGAGGTCGAAAAGACATCGTTTCCTGTTTTCGAGCGACAATTCATCGGGATGCAGCTTTCTGTAATGCTCATCATCCGCTGTTTCGTGCCGCAGAAGATATCGTCTTGCACCTGTCCTGAAATATCTTTCATAGCTCTCACGACTTTTCTCACCGATCGAAAGCGTTATCACACAGTCGGGAAAACTTTCGTGTATCATCGATATCATGTCGCATATCCTGTCATCGGTGAAATAAGCATCCTCGCCGCCCTGTAAAACAAAAGTCCGGTATCCCAATGAATGACCCGTTTTACAGCAGTCAAGTATCTGCTCCTGCGTAAGCCGATAGCGTTCAACATTCCTGTTTGACCTGCGAATCCCGCAGTAATAGCAGTCGTTCCTGCAATAGTTTGTAAACTCTATCAGCCCGCGCAGATAAACCTCATCGCCGTAATTCTCCCGCCTGACTTTGTCAGCATATCCGAACAGCACATCATCTGCGCCGCCGTCATCTATAAGCATCTCAAGCTCAGCATCCGAAAGGTCTCTTTCCTTATACAATTTTTCTGCCAGCTTTGACATATCAGTGTTTTCCATTGATCATCTTCTCCCAATTTTTTCAGCAGTATCCTCATGGTGAATTAATGATTGCTGATTTATCCATATCTTTCCCATCAACTTACTATGAATTAAATATATAATAACATACTACATTTAAATTGTCAAGCAAAAACCGCCCAAACAGCGCAGCTTTTCTAAATCCTACAAAACACCTATGAGATATTTGAATTTCTTTGTTCGATATTTCATATTGACTTAGTATGATTTGTGTGTTATAATTCATACATATCATATAGGATATCGCAAAAAGCAATTACGCGGTAAATATGATAATACAAAAAAAGAGGGAAAGTGAAGGCAAATGAAAAAGACCTGCATAATAATGTCGGCAGTACTGCTCCTTGCAGGCTGCGGAAGCACGAGCGGCAGGGAAGAGCCTGTTAAACAAGTCACCATGACAGTCACCACCGCTGACGAATGTACCTCCGACGGGGAATATGAGACCTTTTACGGTGTACTGATGGACGAATGCTGCAGCGATATCGACGACCCTGCTGTTCACGAAACAGCGTGTATGTTCATGGATGGTTGCCGCGAGAGCGGTTATGGGCTTGATATACAAAACAAGGACGGTTCGTGGGATTTCTTTATGTTTGATGAAAAGGGTCAGCAGCTGACATG
>NZ_CAMHRZ010000315.1 GCF_946187255.1 uncultured Ruminococcus sp. | reverse complement strand
AGGACTTGATACACGCTCAGAGCATAAGTCAAAAAGAGTTATTGACGAAAGAAATCTTGATTATAACATCTGATTTCGTTATAATATATGAGGCTGTCTGAAGGTCTTTCGGTTTTCGGACAGCCTTAATAAATCTGATGATCGGAGGCAGATACTATGCCAACACTTTCAAAAAGAACAGAAGGCTTTACAGATTCAGTTATAAGGCGAATGACACGCATTTCCAATCAATATGGTGCGGTCAATCTTTCTCAGGGCTTTCCCGATTTTGAGCCGCCCCGTGAGCTGCTTCAGAGACTTGCAGAGGTGACAAAGGAGGATTTCCACCAGTATTCGATAACCTGGGGTGCACAGAATTTCCGTGAGGCTCTTGCGCAGAAGCAGTCAAGACTCATGGGCAGGACAATAGACCCGAACGGTGAGATCGTCGTTACCTGCGGCAGTACCGAAGCGATGATGGCTGCAATGATGACGGTGACAAATCCGGGAGATAAAGTTATCGTATTCTCGCCCTTCTATGAAAACTACGGAGCAGATACCATTCTTTCCGGAGCTGAGCCGATCTATGTACCGCTTTACCCGCCGGAGTTCAATTTCAATATTGATGATTTGGAGGCTGCTTTCAGACAGAAGCCCAAGGCTTTGATCCTCTGCAATCCGTCCAATCCCTGCGGCAAGGTATTCACTTATGATGAACTAAAAACTATTGCCGATCTTGCAGAGAAATATGATACCTTTGTTATTACGGACGAAGTATATGAGCATATCGTATATGAGCCGTATAAGCACACATATTTTGCATCTATTCCGGGAATGTGGGAAAGGACTATCTCCTGTTCCTCGCTTTCAAAGACCTATTCCATCACCGGCTGGCGGCTGGGATATATCATTGCTCCGAAAGAAGTTATTGAGGTTGCTAAAAAGGTACATGACTTCCTGACGGTCGGAGCGGCTGCACCATTGCAGGAGGCTGCGGTAACGGGGCTTCGTTTCGGTGATGATTACTACAAGGATCTGCAGGCAAAATACACCGAAAAGCGTGATCTGTTCCTTCGCGGTCTTGACGATATCGGTATAGTACATACTGTTCCGCAGGGGGCTTATTATATACTGCTTGATATATCGGAATTCGGATATGAAAGCGATCTGGAATTCTGCGAAGTCCTTGCAAGGGATGTGGGTGTCGGCGCAGTGCCGGGGTCAAGCTTTTTCAGAGAGGATGTCAACCATCTGATCAGACTGCATTTTGCCAAGAAAAACGAAACTCTCTATGAAGCACTGAACAGGCTGGAGCACATAAGGAATAAAATAGCAAAGCGGTAAATGCTGAAACCGCAGGCGGCTTTGTATTGTCTTGCTGCATTGTGAAGCCGATTATTATCCATACAATAAAGCCTCTGTACGGAAACATATCTCCGGACAGAGGCTGATTTTTCTGTTTTATCTCATTTTATAAATTAAGCAGTGTACTCTGCATTTATTTCGGCGCTCTCTTTTTTTCCGTCAATATACGGTTGATAAAGAGCTTCTATCCTTCCTCCGCCTAAATTATCGCAGCCGGAACAGAATTCACAGTCCGATCCGCAGCTGCCCCACAGAGCCTCATGAACGATCTTTTCCCGTTCCTCCCGTGTTGTGTCTTTGATCAGTATAGATTTCATACGATAACCTCCTCGTTATTATAGTATAATATTAATTATAACCAATTATCCTCCTGACAGCATTTCCTTTCGTCTTTGTCGTCTGACGCGATTGATATGACGCTCAAAATCCCCGTTTGCGATCAGCCTTGCTAAAACAAGCTGTATATAAGTCGGTACGGTATTGGAGTAAAAACCAAGCCGATCTTCAAACTTTGTAACAAGATGTACCGGCAATACCATATAACCGACACGCAGAGCCGGAGAGATGGTTTTTGAAAAGGTATTCATATAAATCACATTGTTATTTTCGGTATGGGAGAATAACGATTCCTCGGGTTTCTTCGATACAGAAAATTCCGATTCAAAATCGTCCTCAACGATATATCGCTGTCCCTTTTCAGCCCATTTCAGATATTCATACCGTTTTGATGCACTTGCCGATACACCGCTGGGATAACTTCGGTATGGCGAAATATGCAGTATATCAGCTTTGCTGTTCCATAAAGAGTCGCTGTCAATGCCGTCAGCTCCCAGTTTCAGTTTTTCGACAGATATATTGCATGAACGATACACCTGTTCGATCATTTTATAGGACGGAGATTCTATTCCGTAGATTTTCTCATATCCGAACAGCTCCACAATAAGACCGTAAAGATATTCCGAACCTGAGCCGATGATGATCTGCTCCGTTTTTGCCTGTATCCCTTTACTTCGGACAAGATATTGCGAAATTGCCTGTCTGAATCCTTCGCAGCCCTTATTGGGTGATTTCTGCATGACCGCATCAGGCATATCGGTAATGACAGTACGCATCGTCTTTGCAAGCACGGAATAAGGGAAGGGATATGATGGCGTGTTGTTTTTATGATTCATAAGCGGATCTCCGGCTGTTTTTGCAGGTACGGCAAATCCGTCTTCGACCCGGAATATAACAAAATATCCGCTTCGTTCCATTGATTCGATGTAGCCTTCATCGCACAGAAGAGCATAGGCGTGTTCCACGGTAATAACGCTGACTCCTGTTTCCTCTGCGATCAGTCTTTTGGACGGCAGCTTAGAGCCATAAATATATGTCTTCCCGATAATATCATCTCTGAGCTGCTGATAGAGCTGGATATATGCCGGAATGTGATCATTGACGTTTATTATATATTTCATCTGGTTATATAAAATTCTCCTGTTCTGATTATTTTTATCTCATCAAAATTAAGCTATACTTTTCTCATTCCAAAACAATTCAGGAGGTAATCACAATGTCAGAAAATCGTTATGAACTTAATAAAAACCTTGCACAGATGCTCAAGGGCGGTGTTATTATGGACGTTACCACACCCGGACAAGCCAGAATTGCCGAGGCTGCCGGAGCCTGTGCCGTAATGGCGCTGGAGCGTATTCCTGCCGATATCCGTGCTGCCGGCGGAGTATCAAGAATGAGCGACCCGAAAATGATAAAGGGCATACAGAATGCAGTTTCTATCCCCGTAATGGCTAAATGCCGCATCGGTCACTTTGCCGAGGCACAGATACTGGAAGCAATCGAGATCGACTACATAGATGAGAGCGAGGTGCTTTCTCCGGCTGATGATAAATACCACATTGACAAAACAAATTTTAAAGTACCGTTTGTCTGCGGTGCAAAGGATTTAGGAGAAGCACTGCGCCGTATCAGTGAAGGTGCTTCAATGATACGCACAAAGGGCGAACCGGGTACAGGTGATGTGGTTCAGGCAGTACGTCACATGAGGATGATGCAGTCCGAGATACGCAGGATAGCTTCATTATCCGGGGATGAGCTGTTCGAAATTGCAAAGGAACTGCGTGTACCTTATGAATTGGTACGATTTGTACATGAAAACAAAAAGCTTCCGGTAGTCAATTTTGCGGCAGGCGGTGTCGCAACTCCTGCAGATGCTGCGCTGATGATGCAGCTCGGCGCGGAAGGTGTATTTGTCGGTTCGGGTATTTTCAAATCCGGT
>NZ_CAMHRZ010000314.1 GCF_946187255.1 uncultured Ruminococcus sp. | reverse complement strand
TGATTGGCAATGACTCCGATCTTATATCCTTTGTCACAGAGATATTTCAGTATATCTTCGGCGTTCGGATACGGGATCTCATCTTCACTGTGCCAAGCAGTTCTTGTCAACCCGAAATACTTGATGGCTTCAAGATCACCATTCAGGTTTTGTCTTGCAAAATAAAGTCTCTTTTCACGGAACTGTTCAAAAGTGATGTTTGTGCCGTCGATCATATCCCTGATACGATGATCGTATGCTTTTGTTTCGTCAACCAGCGTTGATCCGACATCGAAAAATATCCATTTGATCTTATTATCCATGTGATCCGTACCTTCCTTGAACATATCCCGATATATTTGATCGGCGGCACAGAAGAAAACAGGTATCTGTTATCGTATCACACCTTCGTACCGCAAACAGGACATACCGTTGTGCCGGGTTCCAGCTTGTTTCCGCATTCGTTGCAGAAGCTGACTTTCGGCTGCGGTGCAGGGGTGGGATCATTTACGGGTCTGAAACCTGTTCTCTGAGGTCCCTGCTGAGGCGGCATATTGTAAGGCGTATTCCTCTGGTTGGGCATACCGAAACCGTTCTGCGGCGGGTAATTTCCTCCGACGGGATTATTGGGCGGATAGCTGCGGTTCTGAGGATAGCCATTATTCATATTGTTAAAAGGCGGAGCAGGCTGTCTGCCGTACATGGGCGGCTGTCCGCCGTACATATTCGGTGCGCCCGTGTTCATGGGGCGCTGCATCGGCTGACCGTACTGCGTATTCATCGGCTGATTGTAGGGCTGACCCGCGTGTGCCATTACGGGCACCTGGAAATTGCCTTCCATTTTTTCGCTTGTCTGTCCGCGCATATCCTGATATGCGCCGTTGAGATGTTCGTAGTAAAATCTGTTGTATATCGGCTGATCTTCGCGCTTAGCCTTTTTGATGATAAGCACCATCATCACATAGACGATGACCATTATCACCAGTACGCCCAGTATGGTTATATATATGAAATTCTCAGGCGCATCCGTAGCTTTTTCAGCCATAAGGAAGAAATCATAAAGCGCATGGATAACAACAGCGATAAGATAAGCCCTGCGCTGAGGGTTTTTATCATGTTCGATATCGTTGTACTTCTTGTATTTTGATATGCCGAAATAATAACCCATGAAAATACCCGTACAAGCGTGCAGCGGTACCGAAAGCACAGCTCTCAGCAGTCCTGTACCGAGACCGCCGTCAAATACATACAGGATGTTTTCCAGCGTTGCAAAGCCCAGAGCGGAAGCAGCACCGTAAATTACACCGTCATAGGTATTGTCAAACTCACGGTCCTGGAATATCATCAGCTTGAACGAGAAGTATTTGCAGCCCTCTTCGACCAGTGCCACCACGAACAGACAATCGATCAGCACGCCAAGTACACTTTTCGGATCCTGTTCGATAGCCTCAAATATAGCAGATTCCAGTGCGGTGCCCAGTAACTCCAGTATCATCGCGACTATAGTTGAAGCTACACTTATGCCGAATACCTTGGCTATCTTTTTGAATGGTTCACGCGCAGCGCGTGCGTTCTTTAATACGATCGCGAATATCACGAATGTGGGCAATACTGCGATCATCAACAGACTTCTAGACATTTTTTGTCCCCCGTTTATATTGATTATTTATTTTTATACCTCAATTCCCGAAGTGCGTATGTAATGGAAAAGATACTGCTGTGCAATACCCTCTATTCCCTTTGTACATTCAGGCAGACCATCGGGATACCATTTTGCCATGACCCGCTTGACCCATACGTCTTTTGGAAAGGCTTCCGTTCTGTAAAAGCCGAAAAGCAGCGCACATTCAGCCACCTTCGGACCGACACCTTTGATGGTCTGCAACGTTTTTCTGGCTTCGTCTATATCCATTTTCGCGACTGCTTCAAGATCTATCTCGCCGCTGCCTATCTTTGCGACTGCATCAACAAGATACTTAGCCCGAAATCCCGCCCGCAGAAACGCAAGGCTTTCTTCGGTCTCGTCTTTCATGTCGTCCGGCGATGGATATCCGCCGTAATGCTCACAAAGCCGAGAGATTATACCTTTTATACGCGGGATATTGTTGTTCTGACTTATTATGAAGGAGGAAAGCGCCTCCCATTTGTCCTGTCTCAGTATCCTTATCCCGCCCGCATATTTGCAGGCTTTTGCAAGGGTCTCGTCCTCTGAAAGACGCCGTTTGTATTCCGAATAGTCGGTATCCAGATCGAAATAATCCGCCCAGACATTTATAAGATCTTCCTCGGACGTATCATGCAGCCTGAAAATGTCACAGTCATTCTCGCAGCTTATCGTCAGTTTCCTGTTGAGAAATGCCCCGCTGTAAGTATTTTCTGCGGTCTTCTCCCAGCGGAAAGCCTGCCCGCAGTCAAGAGTCTCATCAAGACTGAGATCCTTCTGACGAAGGAGTATATCATTACCGTCAACTTTATAATCCATAGATCACACTCCGTCCTGCCATTCTATGCATCGGGGCAGCTTTTCGTTACCGCAGAATTCTTTTACGCACATTAATACGTCATCTAAAGGGATAACAGCATCCGCAGGTGCCGACCACTCGATGCCGCCTGCCTCGAACAGCACTTCCTCCGTCCCGCAGCCCTTTGAAAGCATAATATCCCCGTCATTTCTGCCGAAATAGTTCACACAGCCGTATTCACCGTTTACGAGTACAGCCAGCGCAGGCAAGTTTCTGCCGTTGTGACTCAGCCATATCTCAGCCATGCCCTCTGCGGCTGCGCTGTATATGATACGGAAGATATCGCTGACATCGTCAAGCGTGATATCGCCGTTTTTCAGGCTCACCAGCATCCTTTCACCCTATTTCCGCAAATGACTTGCAAATTCCGTTAAAATACATTATACTATAAACTGAAACATTTTTCAAGTGATTTTTTGCTTTTCCGACGAAAGGAATGATTTTATGAGAGAAAGCATACTTACCATACCCGTAACAGAGATATTCGAGCCGAAATGCGGCTGCCCTATATGCCGTCTGCGCGATACCCTTGAACAGCGCACGATAGAGTATATAATGGGGGCGGCTATGATGGAGCCCGATGTCCGCATAGAGACCAACAAGCAGGGCTTCTGCAAGGTGCATTTTGAACAGATGAGGGCTTGCAAGAACCGCCTTTCGCTGGCGCTGATGCTGTCAACGCATCTACAGTCATTACAGAAGAACGTGCTGAAAAGGCAGAGCATATTTGAAGGCAAAAGTGCAAAGCAGAAGCGTGTCTCCGCAGTAAACAACGACTGCTTCGTATGCAATAAGATAGAGTGGGGAATGTCCCGCATCATGGTGACGCTTTTTGAACTTTATGAGAAGCAGAGCGAGTTCCGCGAATTATTTGCACAGCAGGAGATGCTCTGCCTGCCCCATTATGATATGCTTGTCTCCGCCTGTGAGGATAAGATGGATAAGAAGATGCAGAGCAGTTTCAAGCAAGCCTGTGCGGAGCTTACCGAAAAATATCTTGCAGAACTGGAAAAAGATGTCACTCACTATTGTGATATGTACGACTACCGAAACAACGGTTCCGATGCCGACTGGGGAAACTCAAAGGATTCCATCGAAAGAGCTATCAAATTCCTGACTACA
>NZ_CAMHRZ010000313.1 GCF_946187255.1 uncultured Ruminococcus sp. | reverse complement strand
TATGAATTCACCCTCTCCTATAAATAATTTTACCGCAGAACAGCCCACGGAAATTCCGTGGGTCGTTTTGTTTATATGGGATATATACAGTTCAGTGCAAGAATAGTGAACTATGCACAATACAGGTGGAGTACAGGTTGAAACAGTTGTTTATGTATACAAAGAGAAGCCAGATCTGTTGACAAATCTGTGTAGACTGTGTATACTGTATACATACAGTTCAAACGTGGTGAACAGTGAATACAGAAGAAAGACAAAACAGACATTTGGCAGGACAGAAGAAAGGAGAACAACTATGAAAAAGAGAGAACTTAACGGAAAAGAATTTGAGAGACACGGCTGGGGCTTCCTGGCACTGGGTATCGTTTGGGCGGTTCTGGGTATGATGCCGATGGGCATGGTATTCGCCGTTATCGGTCTTGAGGAGATAGTGAGAGGCAGAAATAAGACAAAGGACGACAAGTGAGAGAACAGAAGAAAGGAGCATCATCATGAGATATACAGATAAACTGCTTGACGGGATATGGACGGTCATACTGCTGGACGGACTGCTGGCGGCGGTGATGTTCATGCAGGGCAGGAACGGTGCGGGGCTGGTATTCACAGCGGGCACTGCACTGCTTATCATGCTGACTGCGGCGTGCGGAAAGATGAGAGATAAGAGAGAAGAAAGAAGGGCAGAGAGCTATGGAGATAACACTTGATGCCAATTGCCGTCAGCCGATAGTGGAGCAGATAGTCACACAGATAAAAAAGCTGATAGCAGAGGGCGGGCTGAAAGCGGGAGAACAGCTGCCTGCGGTGAGAGAACTGGCAGACAGATTGCTGATAAGCCGCATGACAACTGCGAAAGCGTATAACATCCTGTGCGGCGAGGGGCTTATCGAGAATGCGGGCACTGCGGGACATTTTGCGGTGACTGCTAAAGAAAACGGGGTGGACAGATGAATATATTTATCGATAACAAAAGCGGCGCACCGATCTACGATCAGATATTCAACCAGATAAAGGATCAGATCATCAACGGGACGCTGAAAGAGGACGAGGCTTTGCCCTCGATACGAAATCTCGCAAAGGACCTCAAAATAAGCGTCGTGACCACGAAACGTGCTTACGATGAGCTGGAGCGGGAGGGCTTCATATATACGGTGGCGGCAAAGGGCTGCTTTGTGGCTCCGAAAAATGTGGAGCTGATAAGAGAGAACAATCTGAGAAGAATAGAAGAGCTTATGGAGGAGATAGGAAAGCTGGCAAAAAGCTGCGGGCTTTCCAAAGAGGAGCTTGTCGAGATGTTTGAGTATATCTCGGAGGAGGAGTAACAAATGAGTAATGCTGTAGAGATAAGGGGACTTGTTAAGGAATACAAGGGTTTCAGTCTGGATAACGTTGACCTGACCCTTCCGGGCGGCTGCGTGCTGGGACTGATAGGCGAGAACGGTGCGGGCAAATCCACACTGATAAAGTGCCTGCTGGGCATGATACACAAGAATGCGGGCAGCATAACTATCCTCGGCAGGGATGCCGACAAAGAGATAGCTGACATCAAGGAGGATATAGGCGTGGTGCTGGACGAGGTCGGCATACCCGATACCTTCAGGTACAACCAGATAAACGAAGTGATGAAGTACACCTTCAAGAACTGGGACGAGACTAAGTTCGGGGAGTATATCGAAAAATTCGGGCTGCCGAAGGACAAGAATTTCAAGGAGTTCTCACGCGGCATGAAGATGAAGATGGGCATAGCCATTGCCCTCTCCCACGATGCGAAGCTGCTGGTGCTGGACGAAGCCACCAACGGTCTTGACCCCGTGATAAGGGATGAGGTGACGGATATATTCTACGAGTTCACCCGTGATGAGGAACATTCGATACTCATATCCTCACACATCATCAGCGACCTGGAAAAGCTGTGCGATTATATATCCTTTATCCACAAGGGAAAAGTACTGCTGAACGAGGAAAAGGATGTACTGCTGGAGGAATATGCGATACTCAACTGCTCGGATGAGGAACTTAAAGATATCGACCCCGAAGCGGTGCGCGGCAAAAAATCGGGCAAGTACGGTGTACAGGCGCTGGTAAAGCGTGACAGTGTCCCCGCGGGAATGAACCTGAGCCCCGTAACGATAGAGGAACTGTTCATATTCATGATAAAAGAGATGGACTGATAAACAGTCCGCGAATAATACAGAGAGGTGACAACTATGAAGGGTCTGTTGGTAAAGGAAAAGTGCAGCTTGTGGAACACCTGCAAAACGTTTTTGATCATACCGCTGTTTTTCTATGCTGCGCTGGTAGTGGGCATGAGGCGGAAAGGGGTCAATATAGACGGCTTTCCTATCGGCATGGTGTTTATGATGATGGGACTGATGCCCATATCGGTGATAAATCAGGAGATGGCCAGCAGATGGCATATCCATGCCATGACTTTGCCCTATTCACGCACGCAGATAGTAAGCGCAAAGTATATCACGGTGCTGATAATCGATCTGCTGACTACGGTGGTCAGTGCGGCTGTACTGGTTATATGTATGGCAGCCTTCAACAATGGCAGCGTCGAAGCGATACTAAAGATGCTGTTCGGCGGTATAGGTATGGGACTTATGCCCGCAGTGGTGTTCCTGCCTGCAAGCTTTAAGTATTACGATACTGTCGGCGGAAAGAGAATGATAATCAGCATAGTGGCGGGCGCTTCTATCGGCGTAAGCAATATGTTCATAATGGAGCGGGCACAGAAAAGCAGTCTTTTCGGCGGCGGATTTGTGTTCATGTGCCTGATGATCGTGCTGTTCATCGTATCTTGGATACTTTCAATTGCGTTTTTCAGAAAAAAGGATGTGTGAGCAATGGAGAAAAAAATAAAGGCACTTATCCTCAGCGACTGGTATTCCATGAAGATCATATACATATCACTGGCAGTGATGTACATATTCTGCGGCATAGCTGAATTCGCCACAGCTGCCGGAACAGGCACCGCTGTATTGTCCTTCATGTCCATCCTCGCGGGATTGGGAACGGTACTTGTCTCCACAGTTTTTGCGGCGGATGAATGGAAGGGTATAGGCGCATACAGGAGATCCATGCCCTATAGCGATAAAGAACTGGTGCTTTCAAGATACCTGCCGCCCATGTGCCTGTGTGGGGCAGTGGTTGTACTGACAATGCTGTTCCCTACGATAGGCGGATTGGTACACGGCTCGTTCAGCAATAATTTCGGCGGGCAGATGATGTTCGCAGTGGTGCTGAAAGCCATATTCATGACCCTTCCTGTGGTGATATTCTATCCCTTGTTTTTCAGACTGGGATATAAAAAGACACAGGTCATCTATAGCGTTGTAACGGCGCTGATGATGCTGCAGCTCATGATGATCTCGGTAGTGGGCAATTTTACGGTAGTCTTTGATGAGATGGATGAGGAAAAGAAGACCGAACTCAGCCCATTGATGACGATGCCGATACCTGCGGGTATAATAACTATCGCAGTGCTGTGCGGACTGTGGTATCTGTCATATAGACTGTCATTGAAGGGCATAAAGAAAAGGGATGTGTAGGTCGCGGCAACAAACTTGAGCCCCAAAACAAAGCCAGCCGCGAACCAAAGCGCGCGGTCAAGCCTCGCGCCAGCAGGCTTG
>NZ_CAMHRZ010000312.1 GCF_946187255.1 uncultured Ruminococcus sp. | reverse complement strand
CATTCTTCGGGTCGAGAGATCAACGAGCTTGCGCCGTTGATCTCAGCGCGGGCGGTGTATCACGCGCGTGAGTTTGTGGGGGCTGGCAGCTTTTGCAGACGCGGTTAATTTGTGACCGCCCGCGCTTATTGGACGGTAGCTTGTTTTTCTTATCGAACACAGCTTTGTCTTGCTCTTATGGTTTGCTGTGCATTTTGGTTTTGCGCCTTGGTGATTGAGGGCTCTGCCCTCAAACTCCTGCAAGCCTTTCGCGAAAGGCTTGACCCAAAGCTCTTCTCCTTGGCATTCTATCCTAAGAACAGCTTTCTTCCCGCCCTTGCCAATAATTATGAATTATGAATTATGAATTGTAAAAGTGAATTGTAAAACCGCTTGACAAATGGGGCGAAAAGTTGTATAATATTAATCTGAATGAGTATGTAAAGATCCTCAAAATTCAAATATAGGAGTGTTCTACTATGGAAATCAACAAGACAGTATCAAAAGCGGGTTACGATAAGCTGGTCGAGGAAAAGGAATACCTCGTTACCGTCAAGCGTAAGGAAGTCGCACAGAAACTGAAAGAAGCACGTTCTTTCGGAGACCTGTCCGAGAACGCCGAGTACGATGAAGCCAAAAACGAACAGGCGATACTGGAGTCGCGCATCAACGAACTGGAGATACTGATCTCCAATGCGACCGTTGTTGATGACGATGAGATCTCCGTTCATGAGGTTGGCGTGGGTTCCTATGTTAAGCTCAAAGATCTGGAGTTCGATGAGGTCGAGACCCTTCAGATAGTGGGTTCCACCGAGTCCGATCCCGATAACGGCAAGATCTCCGATGAGAGCCCCATAGGTAAGGCTGCACTGCGCAAAAAGGTGGGCGATATCTTTGAGGTGGAAGCACCTGCGGGTCTCATCAAGTTTGAAGTGCTTGATATAACAAGAGAATAATGGGAAAAAAGCTGCCCTTTTCTTTCGAGGATGCGGACTGCGGTGCGGGTGAGCTGAGGTTCTATATGAACTGCTGTGACGAGGAGTCACCGCTGCTCGCGCACATAGAGTATCCCGATAATTTTGATGTACTGGCTGAGCATATCAATGCTGAGAGGTTCACGGTGACGCTGTACTGGGGACTGCCCGATCACTGTCCTCCTGTGGCGGTGTATCGCGCGGGTGATATGTCTTTGCTTGAAAAAGCACTGGCGGAGTGTATCAGACGCGCCGAAAGGGAATTGGCAGAGAAAAGGTTCTCATACTACGGTAAACTCTGGGATACCGAATATATTGACGTATATTAAACAACATTGAAATTGCTTCCTTGCGAACTTCGCAAAAGCATATATCGCACTTTTGCTCGTTCACAAAGTGCAATTTCTAATGTCGTTTGCTATAAAATGAGCCGATGGCGGTCTCGGATACAGTTTACAGAGGTGATAGGTATGCGCAGGACTGCTCTTGCGGTGGCGATGTGCGCAGTGATGCTGCTGTGCGGCTGTTCAAAGCGGAATATCGAGCCTTCCTCATGCAAGGCTTTTGCGGCGACGATGAGGGAGAACGGTTTTTGCGAAGAGGGCGACGGCATGACCTCCGACAGTGAGGACGGCGACGCTGTACTTATACAGGCGAAAAACGGCTGGCTGGCGGGATTTTACGAATGCGAAAGCGCAGAGGTGGCAAAGGACGAGTTCCACAGCGAATGCAGTGCGGCGGGGATAGAGACTTTCCGTCAGGCAGGCAATGACAGCTACGGGATAGGCGAGCTGACCACTGAGGACAGCTATTACTACTATGTCTACGCGGAGGACACCTGTCTTTTCATGATAGGCAGACCCGAGGACAAGGATGAGATGCACAGGCTGATAGATGCGCTGGGCTATACAGAGGAATAGTCACCCGATGATGAAAGGAAGTTAAAGATGAGCGAGGATATAAAGAACAATGCTCCCGAAGAGGAAGAGCTCACTCAGGAGCAGGTGAATGAATACAAGAAGATAAGGATGGAAAAGCTCAAGGCTTTGCAGGATGAGGGCGCAGACCCTTTTCAGATCACAAAGTATGATGTGACTGCAAGCTGTGAGAAGGCAAAGCTGCTCTACGAGAGAGAGGAAGCAAAGTGCAAGGATCTTGCGGGCGGCGATGAGGCTGTTCTGGCGCAGAAGCTGGAGGAGAACCGCGTTAAGGTATCCATTGCGGGACGTATCATGTCCAAGAGAATGATGGGCAAGGCGAGCTTCATGGATCTGCGCGACAAGAGCGGCAAGGTGCAGGTATATGTCCGTCTTAACGAGGTGGGCAAGGAAGCCTTTGACAGGTATGTCAAGAAGGGCGATATCGGCGATATCGTAGGTGTTGAGGGCTTTGTGTTCAGGACGAGGATGGGCGAGATCTCTGTTCACGCTGAGAGCTTTACTCTGCTTTCCAAGAATTTACAGCCCCTGCCCGAGAAGTGGCATGGTCTGAAGGATCAGGACACAAGATACAGACAGCGCTACACCGACCTTATATGCAATCCCGAAGTAAAGGACACCTTTATCAAGCGTTCTAAGATAATCTCTGCTATCAGAAGATATCTGGACGAGAGGGATTTCATGGAAGTTGAGACCCCCATGCTGGTAAGCAACGCGGGCGGTGCTGCTGCAAGACCTTTCGAGACTCACTACAATGCGCTGGACGAGGACGTTAAGCTGCGTATATCTCTGGAGCTTTACCTGAAGAGACTTATAGTCGGCGGACTGGAGAGAGTATACGAGATAGGCAGAGTTTTCCGCAACGAGGGCGTTGATGCAAGGCACAATCCCGAGTTCACGCTGATGGAGCTTTATCAGGCATACACCGACTATCACGGCATGATGGATCTGACCGAGGATATGTTCAGGCATCTGGCGAGAACGGTATGCGGTTCCACCACTATACCCTATGGCGAGCACAAGATCGATCTGGGCAAGCCCTTTGAGAGACTGACGATGATCGACGCAGTCAAGAAGTACGCAGGCGTTGATTTCAGCAAGGTAAAGACCACCGAAGAAGCAAAGGCTCTGGCAAAGGAGCGTCACATAGAGTTTGAGGACAGGCACAAGAGGGGAGACATACTGAACCTCTTCTTTGAGGAGTATGTGGAGGAGCATCTGATACAGCCCACCTTCATCATGGATCACCCCATCGAGATCAGCCCCCTGACCAAGAAGAAGCCCGACGCGCCCGAGTATGTTGAGCGTTTCGAGCTGTTCATCAACGGCTGGGAGATGTGCAATGCATACAGCGAGCTGAACGACCCCATCGACCAGCGCGAGCGTTTCAAGGCACAGGAAGAAGCCCTGAGCAGCGGCGACGAAGAAGCCAACCGCACCGACGAAGATTTCCTCCGCGCCCTTGAGATAGGTATGCCCCCCACCGGCGGCATCGGCTACGGCATCGACAGACTTGTGATGCTGCTGACGAATTCCCCTGCGATAAGAGATGTGCTGCTGTTCCCGACAATGAAGAGCATTGACTAAGAAAAGTGCGTATTTAGGCGGTTTCAGAACAAAAAAATCACAGTTTTTTACACCATTTACACCATATTTACACCACTTTTCCGAAAAGTAGTATAAAAATATAAAGCATTGTCAGCTGTACTACAGCTTGAATTTGCCACAAATTACAGATGTGTAAAAGACTGGCGTTCTTAAATATGTATTTGAAAAAAGGTTGCGTGATCTGTGTGATCACGCAACCTTTTTGTATTAGGC
>NZ_CAMHRZ010000311.1 GCF_946187255.1 uncultured Ruminococcus sp. | reverse complement strand
GCTGCCCGTTCAGTTCACGTTCAACAGCACAGTGGGCGATGTGCTTTCATGCAGCGAGGGCAGAGAGGTGTTCGGCGGCTTCATAGATAAGTTCTGCCGACAGATGACGGATATGAACAGCGAGGGACTGGGAGCATCTTCTATGGAGCTGGCACTTGCAATGCTCAGAGACTCACCGATGAGAGGCATTGTATGCAATGATGAAAGACCCGAAATAAACCGTGTATGGCTGCAGGAGATGCTTGACAGGCTCAACGCGATGATAGAAGGGTAAGCCATGAAGGGTGATCTCAGAACGATCGTAAAAAGCTACGGACTGTATGCTGTTTTGGCAGCAGCGCTCATTATCGCTGCTGCTGCCGCTGCCGAAATGAGAAAGAGCGAAGATAATACAGTCATCATTTACCGCGAAGGCTCTCAGACTGATGAGGACAGCAAGGAAGACAGTTCCGTGAAAAAAGACAAGACTGACAAAACATCAAAAACTGACGCTGCAAAAACAACCGGAAAGGTTACCACTACAAAAAAGCCGAAACAGACGACGTTAAAGACTTCAAAAACGACTACATCGCGTACAGCTAAAACGACTGCCGAAAAGACAGCAAAGCAGACGGAAGAGGTCATTATCATCGAGTTCCCCATAGATATAAACCTTGTGACATTTGATGAACTGACTGCCATAAACGGCATAGGTGAACACACAGCCGAAGATATACTTGCTTTCAGGGACTCGGTGGGGACCATACGGTACATGGAACAGCTGCTGGAGATACCGGGTATAGGCGAAAGCAAGCTGGCTCTGCTGTCGGGATATCTTTATGTGGACGATGCAGACTACAGCCCGCCTGCTCAAACGCAGACTGCGGCTCCCACTAAAACAGAAAAGACAACGGCTTCGGTGCAGACGACTAATACGACATCCCGCACAGAAAAAGTCACCACCGTTACGGAGATACCCGAAGAGATACCCACAGAGACCACCGCGACCGAACCTCCCGAGAGGGTTCCCGTAAATATCAATGAAGCGGACGCGGAAGAGATAGCCGAAAAACTGCTCATCGACGAGGAGCTTGCGGCTGAGATCATCAGTACACGAGAGCAGCTGGGCGGAAAGTATGAAAACCAATTGCAGCTGCTTTACGTCAAGGGCATAAACAAACAGCTGCTATCGGAGCTGGAAGAATACATAATCTTATGAAAAAACGGACGAGGTGCGAACCTCGTCCGTTGTGTTTTTATCAGCCCCAGTAGCTTCTCCAGATGGAGAAATAGCCCCACGGGATCCTGAAAGAATATGCGATCTTGCTGCTGCTGGTGTAGTAACTTCTGTTGCACCAGTAGTAAACGTGATAGTCATTCTCGATGCCCTTATAGCTGGACAGCGCATAGGTAGCGCCCCATACTGCCTGCTTAACCTTCTGGGGAACATTGGAATAATTACAGCCGTCGCGGGAAAGACCATAGTCAGACATAAATCCGCCGCTGTTGTAGATTATCGACTGGATATTATTATAATTCCTGTAAAAAGGCGTCCACAGAGGGTCATTGCAGTACTTTGCAGCAACATAGCGGTTAGCCACACAGTCAGCTACATAAACGATGGGCTTATCCCACATATCATCGTCTATCCTGCCTACCTCGTGGTAAACTATGCGGCACATAGATTCCCAGCCTGCCTTGTCATAGTTGAGTCTTGCAGTTTTCATGGTCTGCACGGGAGAAAACGCAGAATAAGTATTACCGCCGTAGATCGCTCTTACCTTGAAGCGGTAGGTGGTCGCACGGTCAAGGGACTTGACTGTTACCATGTTAAGGGAAGTAGTGCAGTATCTGGTCCAGGTCTTATATTTACCGCCGTAAACGTATACCTGATACCTGTTTGCGCCTGCGGTCCTGTTCCAGTGAAGCACGATAGTATCTATCTGCTTGTTGTAGGGATGGGTGTATGCGGAATCATAAGTCCCCTCCGCCACCATCTTGGGCACTGCCACCGAAGCTGACATCAAAGCCGAAGCCTTTACCCCCGTCAGATCGGTCATCACGAAAATGACTGCCATAGTCATGATAAATACCGCGATTCTTCTGATCGCTGATATACCCTTTTTTCTGCTTTTAAAACTCATTTCAAAATCTGACACGGCTAACTGTCGGCTATCTCTCTTTTCCTGACAGAAAACCTGCCGTTTCACACCCTTTCGTTATTTGTTCGTCGTCCGACGGTCATGAAAAAACTCCGATCTTCTTTCTCCTGAACAACTGTCTGAAATACAGTACCGATTTGTAATCGTAAAACCGCTGATTTCGGGTAAAGATTACGAATCGATTACAATAACGTGATATAGTGTAACATATTGTCTGTTTTTTGTCAAGCGGTTGACAAAAAATAACGTAAGTATACACAATTCATCCAATGGTGGGAGTTATACGATTGATGCACCTTGCATAATATATGACAGTGATCTCTTTGAGATAAAAAATCTCACAATTCAAAAAAAGTAAGTTCACATTTTATCGGCTTTTTACTCAAAAAATAATGACTGCGATATCCGTCCGAGCAATACCTGACGGCCGAAATAAAGCTGAAAACAAAAGCTGTCTTACAAAGAAAGAGGTGCAAATCCATGACAAAATACTTACCCGAAGGAAAAATATTCAATTCACCCGAAAATCGTTTCTATCTGCAAAGTGCCGAAAGCATGGCGGCGGCAATGGATAAAGACCTGATACTGGAGGGACACGCGGTGATGTGTACCGCAGGACACGATCTGATCGTGGAACTGCCCTTCGGGAAAGGGGTGATACCGCGTACGGAGGGCGCTGTGGGCATTGCTGAGGGCACAACAAGAGATATCGCTCTGCTTTCCAGGGTAAACAAGACCGTTTGCTTCAAGGTGACCGATATCACCGATAACGGTACTACGGTAATGCTTTCAAGGCGCAAGGCACAGGAAGAGTGTATCGAAAACTACATATCAAAGCTGGTATGCGGAGATGTTATCCCCGCAAAGGTGACACATCTGGAACCCTTCGGTGCATTTGTTGATATAGGCTGCGGGATACCGTCGCTGATACCGATAGACGCTATATCCGTTTCAAGGATAGCCCACCCCAATGACAGATTTTTCAACGGACAGGATATCTACGCCGCCGTGAGGAACAAAGAAAACGGCAGGATATGTCTGACGCACAAGGAAGTGCTGGGTACATGGCTTCAAAATGCATCCATGTTCTCTGCGGGTGAGACAGTGGGCGGAGTGATACGTTCGGTGGAGAGCTACGGTATATTCATAGAGCTCGCTCCCAATCTGGCGGGGCTTGCCGAACCAAAGGAGGGGGTAAAGGCAGGTCAGGCGGCAAGTGTGTACATAAAGGCTATCATACCCGAAAAGATGAAAGTCAAGCTGATAATCGTTGATGTGTTTGATGATCTTTGCTTTCCCGCGAAGATCAACTACTTCATAAACTCCGGCAGACTGGAACGGTGGGAATACTCCACAAAGGAAAGTGACAAGACAATAGTTTCGGTATTCTGAACTAAACAAAGAGCGGAAAACAACATGGTTTTCCCGCTCTTTTTTAGGTTTGATGATACTTTCTGAGTGTATTCGTAGGCATATCAAAGCGCTTAGTTCCGACAAGTAAAATCACTTGTCGGACAGTCATGCGTATACTATTATAATATATAATAGTATGATCGAGCATCCGGATGTATG
>NZ_CAMHRZ010000310.1 GCF_946187255.1 uncultured Ruminococcus sp. | reverse complement strand
CTCAGCGAAGAACAGGCGCGTGCAATGATAGTTCGCGGCTTTGCGGATAACGTTTCAAAGGAACTGCCGCTGGAATACGCGGTGGAAATGAACAACCTCATCGGACTGGAAATGGAAGGGAGCATCGGGTGATAGATATGAGTACAACTAAACTTAACACGCTGCCCGTGCCGACCTACCGCTGGCTGGGAGTAAATTTCGCAGAGTGTGATATATCAATATATGAAACAGAGGATACTGAGATAACAGCACAAAGCGGTGAAAACAGGACAGAAGTCGCTTTTATCGAAAAAGAGGGTGTCAGCAATACCAATATTACTGTCGCTGACAACTCAAAGGTCAAGCTGGTGCAGATCTTTGATGTGCAGGGAAGTGCAGTATCGAACGTCACTGCGGAAGTCGGTGAGAATGCAGGCTTTGAGCTGGTTCAGCTCTATCTCGGCGGCGATATCGTCAGCGGCATACTGACCGACCTTAAAGGCAGAAAGGCGCAATTCAGCGCAGATATCGGCTATATCCTGGATGAGGATGACAGCCTTGATATAAATCTCAATGCCGACCATCACGGCAGAAAGACACTTTCGGAGATCAACGCCAGGGGTGTGCTGAAGGGTACTGCTAAAAAGGTCTTCAAGGGTACCATCGACTTCAAAAAGGGCGCAGTAGGTGCCGTTGGCAGCGAGAAAGAGGAAGTTCTGCTGATGAGCGATACCGCTGTGAATAAAACTGTCCCCCTTATCCTCTGTGCAGAGGAGGACGTTGAGGGCAGTCACGGTGCCAGCATCGGCAGGCTTGACGAGCGTCAGGTATTCTATATGCAGTCTCGCGGCATCAGCGAAGAAAAGATATACGACATTGCGGCGCAGGCAAAACTCCGTCAGATACTTGACAGGATAGATGACGAAGCCGTGATCAAAAAGATAAATGAAAAATTGGGAAGAGGTGAGGAAGATGAATGAGGGACTTCTTTCAAAGGCGAATTTTCCGGTATTTGAGGTGTATAAGGATCTGGTCTACCTTGACAATTCGGCGACACAGCAAAAGCCGAAAAAGGTGCTTGAACGTGCTGAAAAATACTACCGCGAGGAAAACGCCAACCCTCTGCGCGGGCTTTACGATCTCAGTGTAAAAGCGACCGACGCTTACGAAAACGCCAGGATCACGGTGCAGAAGTTCATCGGGGCGAAAAGCAATAAGGAGATAGTTTTCACCCGCAACGCCACCGAGAGCCTTAACCTGGTGGCATACAGCTGGGGACGTGCAAATATCGGTGAGGGCGATGAGATACTTGTTGCCATCTCCGAACATCATTCCGACCTGCTGCCCTGGCAGCTGCTGGCTAAGGAGAAGGGCGCTGTGCTCAAATATCTCGATTGCGGCAGTGACGGCGAGTACACGGCGGAGAGCCTTAAAAATGCCCTTACTCCACGCACAAGGATATTTGCGATAGCTCAGATCTCCAACGTGTTCGGCAGGGTCAATCCAATTAAGGAGTTTGCGGAGATATGCCATGCAAACGGAACATTGATAGTATGCGACGGTGCGCAGAGCGTGCCCCATATACCCGTTGATGTGCAGGACCTGGGCGTGGATTTCCTCAGCTTTTCGGGACATAAGATGCTGGCACCAATGGGCATCGGTGTACTTTACGGGCGTGAGGAACTGCTTGACAAAATGCCCCCCTTCCTTTCGGGCGGTGAGATGATCGAGTACGTTACCCGTGAGGGTGCGACTTACGCCGAACTCCCTCACAAGTTTGAGGCGGGTACCGTGAATGTGGGCGGTGCTGTGGGTCTTGCGGCGGCTATAGACTATATAAACGATCTGGGTTTTGAGCTGATAGAAAAGCGGGAAAATGAGCTGACGGATCTCGCTTTCAATGAGATGAAGCAGATACCCCATGTCAATATCATCGGTGCCGATAATGCAGCCGATCATCACGGCATACTTACTTTCACGATAGACGGCGTTCACCCCCATGACATAGCGGCGGTGTTTGACAGTGAGAATATAGCCATCCGCGCGGGTCACCACTGTGCTCAGCCGCTGCATCAGCATCTGGGCGTGCAGTCTACCGCAAGAATGAGCCTTGCTTTTTACAATGACGAACAGGACATCAGGCGTTTCACAGATACTCTGAAAACTGTCAGAAGGAGAATGGGATATGACGAATAATCTTTACAACGAGGTGCTGATCGACCACAATCTTCACCCGCAGCATTTGCATGAGCTGCCCTGTGCGACCTGTTCAAATGCGGGGCTGAATCCTACCTGCGGCGATTCGCTGACGCTTCACCTGAATATCGATAACGGTGTCATAACCGACGGCTCTTTCACCGGAGTAGGCTGTGCGATCTCTCAGGCTTCAACGGATATCATGCTCGATCTCATCATCGGGCGCACTCCGCAGGAAGCGAAGCATCTGGGAAACCTGTTCGGTAAGATGATAAGCGGTGATATAACCGATGACGAACTGGAGGAGCTGGAGGAAGCGGGCGCTTTGCAGAATATCTCCAAAATGCCTGCAAGGGTCAAATGTGCCACACTGGGCTGGAAGACCCTCGAAAAGCTGCTGGACGAAAATACCTGAAAGGAGTGCATGATGAAAGTATCAACAAGAGTGGAATACGGTCTGTTGGCGCTGACCGACATTGCTATACATTCCGAAATGGGCGGAACTGTCTCATCGGCGGATATAGCTGAGAGGCAGGGAATATCGCAGAAGTATCTTGAACAGATAATGCTCGGACTGAGACAGGGCGGATTTGTAAAGGGTATGAAAGGCTCGCGCGGCGGCTATCAGCTGGCTCGCTCTGCTGAAAAAATATACCTCTCGGAGATACTCAACGCCCTTGACAACAGCATATTAGCGGACAATGTCAGTTCAGAGGATGAGCAGCCCAGCGAGATCCGCGAATCTGTGAACGTATGTCTGTGGGACAAGCTGAACGGATATATGCGCCGTTTCACAGAGCACATGTCCCTTGCCGACCTTATAAAGGAGTGTAAAAACGAGTGCGGCAGCAAAGTGGAATATATGTACTACATCTGATATCAGCGCTGTCCGAAAAGGGCAGCGTAATTTTTCGCTCAGGCTGAATATTTTCGCTAAAGTTTCGATGTTTCTGATGTGAGGATATATGCGTCAATGACAGCGCTGTCGGGGTATAGTTAAATCTATTATCATAATTTTTCGACATAATTTTTTGTAAAATATTTAGAAAAAATGCTTAAAACCCCTTGACAAATCTTTTGTTATTTGTTATAATATACTTGACGGAAATCGAAAGGTTTTCGTATGCCCGCCGTAGCACGGTGAGAAAAACATCTGAAAGGCGCCATCAGGTGTCTTTTGCAATGGCTGGTTCATCTTGATGTTTTGGCTTTTTGGGGATGAACAGGGAAGTGATTTATTCGGATAGCTTCCGGAAGAATCATATACTGCCCTCTGGGTTGGGGGCAGACCAGGGAGCAGAGGCGTGTCAGCCGTAAGCTCTTTCCATGTAATACTTCTGGCCTGTTTACTTCGGTGAACAGGCTGTTTTTATCTGAAAGGATATGAAAAATAATGAACAGCAAGAAGTTTATTGCGCTCGTGCTGGCGCTTTCTTTAGTTATAGGTACCTGCGGCTGCGCTGATAATACATCCGCGAAAACGGACAGCAGCGGTGCAAAGACCAACTCCTCCGCTGACAAGGATGACGGCGGCGATAAAACGAC
>NZ_CAMHRZ010000309.1 GCF_946187255.1 uncultured Ruminococcus sp. | reverse complement strand
AGCTGTTTATGCATATACCGTTCCATACAGCTTCGGGAATATTCGTTCTTAGCCCCTTCCGTTCTGTTATACCAGCAACATATTTTTTGTTTATGATTTTCAGAATGGAATCATCGGCAACATTTCTTATCCTGTTTTTGAGCCTTCTGCCGCACACATAGTTTTTCATTCCCATTGCATTTATGACTTCTGCTTTTACGCCAAGCTGGGATCACAAAAAGAATGTACTGCGGTTCTTTTCAAGCGTATTATTTTCTGTGTAACTGATATTATCCGCAATACCGCAGATCGTTTTACTCATCTGTTTTCTCCTCGTAAGATATTCTATTGTGCCAGAACTTTGTAAGTTCCTCAATGCTCTCCGTCCTGTTTTTCTCAGGCAGGGCTTCCAGAGCCTTTTCCTTGTATGAAGCCTTGCTTGCCATACTGACTCTTGGGTCGAGTATGGATACTATGCCTTTATCGCTCCCACAGCGGATCAGCCTGCCTGCGCCCTGTTTCAGTTTGATTATCATTTCAGGAACCGCAACTTCGGTTATGGGGTCTTTGACCAGCGACATCTTGTAGTCGATTATAGGGTCAGGAACAGGGAAGGGAAGTTTGAATATGATGACCTGCGAAAGCGATTCGCCCTCAACGTTTATACCTTCCCAGAGAGTTCCCGTTCCCAGCAGGACTGAATCGGTGTCATTTCTGAACTTGTCCAGCAGGTATTCCTGCGATGCCCCCGAACTCTGCATTATGATTTTATAGGGCAGACGCATATTTGAAAGCTGCTTGTAGACGTACTCCATATCATTTTTAGCGGTGAAAAGGATGAGTGATCTGCCATGCGTTACTTTGAGAAGTTTAACTATCTCTGCGACCGACTGTGCTCGGTATTCCTCTCGCTTGTCTATCCTCGGATAGGGGAGTGCCGATGTGGTGTACAGCATTGTGTTGTTAGCGTAGTCGAAGGGCGATTCCTTTGGATTTGAGATCACCGCATTTTGCGGATAGTTTATGCTTTTAAGATAATAATCATATCCCTCGTCACCGCCCGAAGAGATGGTTGCCGATGTCAGTATGGTGCTCCTGTTTTTGCAGAACAATAGCTTTGAAATATCCTCGCTTATATCTTTCCTGCATACACATATTTTCAAAATGTCACTGTTATCGAGCCATACGAGGTTTTCATCACACAGTTCATCAAAAAAACTCAGCGAGAAAAGCGAGAGATCTGCTCTTTTTTCCAGAAGTGCTAAATTTACTTCAATTTCA
Organism: uncultured Ruminococcus sp.; assembly: GCF_946187255.1. Taxonomy (GTDB): domain Bacteria; phylum Bacillota; class Clostridia; order Oscillospirales; family Ruminococcaceae; genus Hominimerdicola. The sequence goes on along the minus strand of NZ_CAMHRZ010000309.1, from coordinate 2,476 downwards.
CGCAGCAGCAGCTTTATTTCTTGATCGTAATTGAAATAAAAAGTCTGCATATCGCCGTCAGCTTCACGCTGCTGCCTGTGAATATCCTCTTTCAGAAATCTGAAAAGGATATTCACCTTTTCAATGGTTTCATCGGCGAGCTTTTTCTTACTCAGCTTTTTGGCTGCTTCACGGATCTCGCTGACTATCTGTGCTTTGCAAACGGAAACAGTGTAGGCGATACGAAATTTGGACTCGATGTTGTGTGCCTCATCGATCACGATGGTTTGAGCGTTTTTATTGAATATACCGCCGCCCTTACCATCATTGATGAGGTGCGCCACCAGCATATTCTGATTGCAGATAACAAAACAGCTTTCGGAACGCAGCTTTTCACGCATATTGAAATAACTGCATTTTTCCCTGTAACGACAATCTGAACACTTATCGCCGCAGCGATTTATGCAGATCCTGTTCCAGATACTGTCAGGGATGTTAAGCTGCATTTCCTTTCGTTTCCCTATCCCTACTGCTGCTTTCCTTTGAACAGAATGAAGCATTTTATCTGACTTATGATATTTCAGCACCATCTCAAGCCGTCTGCGGCAGACGTAGTTTTTCATTCCCATTGCCACCACGACCTCCGCTGTCACTCCGAGCATTTTCAAAACTGTATGTATATCACGTTCAAGCTGTTCCTGCAAGGCTATAGTTGAAGTAGCTATGATCACCTGTCTGCGCTCTCTGAAATAGTTGAGCACCAAGGGTACAAGGTATGCAAATGATTTGCCGATGCCTACACCAGCTTCGACCGCAAGCGGATATTTTTTGATTATTGCATCGGTAACTTCCAGTGACATTTCAATCTGTCCGTCACGCATTTCAAGTCCGCATTCTGCTGCTTTATCGAAGAACGCCCGGACAGTGGCATTCATTGGTTTCTTTTTAAGTGTTGCCATTATTTCCTCCTAAAATCAAGACTTGTCCCGAGAGACTTGTCGATCTTTATCATTTCTTTTTCGTCAAGACTGCCAATGTATTTTAACAGTCGTAATACAGATATAGTTGTTACCTGTTCGCACAGTGCTGTGCTGATGTATTTCAGCTCCGTGTGCTTTATGCGGACATGAGTCGGCAATGACCGCTTTTTTCTTGATGTCAGCGGAACGATGATAGTTGTGGGAGAATAGCGGTTGCCGATATCGTTCTGCACGATAACTACGGGACGGATTCCGCTTTGCTCGGAACCTTTCGACTGACACATCTCTGCTAGAAATATATCACCGCGCCTGGGAGTTACATTCACCTTCAGCACCTACACTTCCCATGCGGCAACTATACGCTCTCCGATGTGTATAACTGCCAGTTTCAGTGCTTTTTCTCTGCTTTCTGCTATTATTGTCATTCTGCGGACATTTCCGAACCTGATGTTTGCGATCTCGATAGTGTAATACTTCATAATGGACCTCCTTGAAATTATGTATGACGGCGCATGGATATTGCGCCGTCATCGTTTTGCCTTTTGCCAATGCAGCATATTGCGAATAAATATCTATGCGCATTGGCGTGACCCCGCAGAGTCACCTTACTCCGACTTTGCCGAAGCGTTTTCCCTCTCAGCAGATCACTCTGCATCTTCAAGGGCGTTCATAATTCTCAAACAGTTAACTGCTCCCATGAACGAAGGGAACACATCGGCAGGTCGGAGTCCTCACCGACCACACAGGTCTTGCCTCTCCGTCTTTCTATGACGGAGCCGTATTCACGGGCGGACACGCACAGCAGCTTTCATAGCCTGCGGGGGCGGCTCATCCCTCGCCGGTCTCTCACAGTTATCGCTCGCCGTTAAAGACGGGTCATCGCGCTGCGGACTTTTGGCTGGCACGGCTCACCACCCTGCCACCGCTGTGCTGTACACCGATGTGTTGATATTCGATTGTCAAAATGCATGGAATAATCTTTCCACTTGTATACGGAACGATGTCAGGGTTTTGATACCCCTAATCTTTTTAAAAATTTATCAGTTTGTAGAGCTTAGACAAAATTCTCCTTTTCTTTTTGTTGATATTTTTCTGATTAATTCCGTAGTATGCAGCGCACTCTCTTTCGGTCAGGCTGTCGTAGAAAAGCATTTTGATCAGTTTTTTGTCTTCATCATCAAGCTGTTTTATTGCTTTCAGCATCGCCTCAATGTCAGCGATCATTATTGCCATATCAGAAGTTGGATCTCCGACTACTACGAATTCCCTGAAATTTTCAAAAGCACCATCATTTCCTCCAATAAGTTGAGAAAACTGTATCTCGTGTTCAAAAAAGGAGGCATCATTCTTTTCTTCACGCCATTTGGCTTGCTTGTATTCTCTGTATACCTCCGCTGATACCTCAACATCGACCATATTTCCTGTGAATGTATCATAGACCTTAACTGTATTTTTCATTATTTGACCTCCGTTCTGAATTTTCGATCATGAAAAGACAAAACGAAGATCATGGGTAT
>NZ_CAMHRZ010000308.1 GCF_946187255.1 uncultured Ruminococcus sp. | reverse complement strand
CCTGCTGGCGCGAGGCTTGACCGCGCGCTTTGTTTCGCGGCTGGCTTTGTTTGGAAATCTGCTTTGCTGTCGCGAACGCACAATTTTTTCTCCGGTTAACAATCCCTAAACAAAATTTTCCGAAACCCTTGAAAAAAACGCAGGGATATGCTATAATGTAATTTAACAGAGTTTATACAAGGGAGGCGTTGGTATGATAAAAATAAAAAATCATCTGGGAACGATCGGGATATCCACAGGATACCTGAGACAGCTGATCTCCAATACCGCCGAAAATTGCTTCGGCGTGGCGGGACTTAATGTTTACGGCGCAAAACAAGGCGTTAATGCTATGCTCAAACGCGCTGATAAGTCTAAAGGCGTTATCATCTCCCAGGAGGGCGATGAACTGGTGGTCGATCTGCATATCACCGTGACCTACGGCGTTAATGTGGGCGCTATCGTTGACAGTATTATCCATAAGGTCAACTATGTGCTGACCAATGAGGCAGGCATAACCGTCAAGTCAGTTAACGTTTATGTCGATGAAATGACGGACTAAAAGGCTGAGTGTCTCAGGAGATCTTAGTTAGGAGGTATACCGTAGTGATAAACGGAAATATGCTGCGCCGTGCATTTATCAGCGGTGCGCACAGTATCACAAATAAAAAGAAATCGGTGGACGAATTGAATGTTTTCCCCGTGCCTGACGGCGATACGGGATCGAATATGTCCATGACAATAAATAATTCGGTGGCTGAGCTGGAAAACCTTGACGACAATGTGCCCGTAAGCACTGTCGCAAGCACAGCGGCTTCCTGCCTGCTGAGGGGCGCTAGAGGAAACTCGGGCGTTATACTCTCGCTGATATTCAGGGGCTTCGCAAAGGGGCTCACAGGCAAAACGGAGATGAGCGCGGAAGATCTGGTGGTATCGCTGGAACTGGGCGTTCAGGGCGCTTACAAGTCGGTAATGAAGCCCACCGAGGGTACTATACTCACAGTGGCGAGAGAAGCGGCTGAAAAGGCAAGGCAGACGCTTAAGTCCACCAATGACCCCACAGCGGTCATGACGGATGTATGCACACAGGCAAAGGAGACCCTTGACAAGACTCCCACACTGCTGCCCGCACTGGCTAAGGCGGGAGTAGTCGATGCAGGCGGAATGGGTCTGCTGATAATATTTGAAGCTATTCGCGATGTTTTCAACGGCGGCGAGGTGGTTGAGCAGGCGGCTCAGCCTGCGGCAAAGGCTACCACAGAAGCAGAGGGCGCTGTTACGGTGGATACTTTCTCATCGGTGGTGGGACAGTACGATACCGAGATACACTTCACCTACTGCACCGAGATGCTCATCACAAAGAAGCACGACTGCGACGACCCCATCAAGCTGAGGGCTTATCTTGAGACCATAGGCGACTGTGTAGTTGTGGTGGATGATGACGAGATAATCAAGGTACACGTTCACACCAACAATCCCGGCAAGGCTATAGAAAAAGGTCTGGAGTTTGGTTATATCAACTTCCCCAAGGTGGAGAATATGAAGCTCCAGCACGAGAAGGAGCAGAAGAAGGCAAAGACCAAGTTCACTCCCGCAGAGCAGGTCAACGAGTTCGGCTTTGTGGCAGTGGCGGCAGGCAACGGTATAGAAGCCATGTTCAAGGATCTGGGCGTTGACTGTGTTGTCAAGGGCGGACAGACCATGAACCCCTCCACACAGGATATACTGGAAGCCATTATGAGCTGTCCCGCGAAGACGGTATTCGTTCTGCCCAACAACAAGAATATCATCATGGCGGCGGAGCAGGCTGTGAAGCTGGCTGACAGAAAGGTATGCGTATTGCAGACAAGGACTATCCCTCAGGGTATGTCCGCGATGCTGGCATACGACCCCTCAGCGGACTTCAACACCAACCGTATAGGTATGACAGCCGCTATCGAGAACGTTTCCACAGGACAGATAACCTTTGCGGCGCGTGATTCGGACTACGAGGGTCATTCGATCAAGCAGGGCGAGATACTTGCGATGGACAACGGCAGGCTCTCATTTGTGGACAAGGATCTGGCTAAGGCGGCATTCAAGCTGACGAAGAAGCTGGTAAAGGGCGACAGCTCGTATATAACTATAATATACGGCGCAGATGTGACGGACGACGCTGCCGAGGCTCTGTACAAGCAGATAAGCGGCAAGTTCTCAAATATGGATGTGAACCTGATAAACGGCGGACAGCCTGTTTATTACTATATAATCTCAGTGGAATAACTGATAGAGCCGCGTATCTGTGCGGCTCTTTCTGTTGAGGGAGGACGAAATGGACTACAAGAAGTATGAGGAACTGCTGAACAGGGTGATGACAAAATGCCCGCTGGAAAGCGGCGTGCAGACGCTGGTGTTCATGTATCTGGATGAGCTGTTTGAGAATTGTACCAAGTATGAGCCGGTGTTGATCGACAAACTGCCAAAGGCATCAAGTTTCAATACAAAAGGCGGTATCTCGGATATAGCTTTGGTGGGGAACGACTTTGATTACAAAGAATCAAAGAAAGATGGATATGTAATTGATAAAGAAAAAATAAGATTTTGTATAGAGATAAAAAAGAAAGGTATTAAACGTAAGAAAAACCGTATACAGTTTCTAGGGCAGTTATTGACTTTTGGCGAGGGCATCATAACAAATGGCTACCAGTGGGAGCATTGCAAGCTCGATTTGGAAGATAAAGACATATCTAAGGTTAAGGAAAAAGTTAAAGAATACATTGCCATTGACAACACGAATGATGATAATGATATTAAGAAGAACAGAAAGAAAAATCTTGCTGATGAAATACTGGGTGAAAATGGTATAGAATGTGTAAAAACAATGTTTGATAACCCTGAAAAAACTTTCAATGTCGCAACGTACCATAAAAAAAGCACGAAACCCGCCAAATTTGAAGTCAACCCCAACGAATTTCTGCGGCTAGCAGACCATATAAACGGACTGATACAGGAGCTCAACGCTTAAAGGGGTGAAATAATGGACAGATTTTTTGCGGTGATCTCGCGGATGAAGTATATAAACCGCTGGGCGCTGATGCGCAATACCATAAGCGAAAATATCAGCGAACATTCGCTGGAAACGGCATTTATCGCCCATGCGCTGGCGCTGATACGCAACGAGAGGTTCGGCGGGAACGTGAACGCGGAGCGGGCGGCACTGCTGGCGATGTTCCACGACACCACGGAGATAATCACGGGGGATCTTCCCACGCCGATAAAGTATTACAGCAAGGAGATCAAGGGTGCCTACAATGAGGTGGAGGAAAAGGCGAAGAATACGCTGATAGGGTATCTTCCCGACGACCTCAAAAAGTACTACGAGCCTTTGCTTGCCCCGACGGAGGAAGAAAAAGAGCTGTGGCGGCTGGTAAAGGGTGCGGACAAGCTGTCGGCGCTGATAAAGTGCATCGAGGAGCGCAAGATGGGCAATGCGGATTTTGCTTCGGCGGAGAAAGCGACGCTGACAGCGATAGCAAAGCTGGATATCCCCGAGGTGGAGGTCTTCATGCAGGAATTCATCCCCGCGTATGACCTGACACTGGACGAACAAGCCTGAGTTTAATTCATAATTCATAATTCAGCCCTCGGGCGGGCGGCTCGATTCCGCCTATTTATAGCTTTGTTAGGGCGGAAAGTTCGTGTGACGGCGGGTCGGACAAAGCAATTAGCAATTCATAATTGTTGGCGAGTGGCGGCAGTTTGCTGTTTTTAGGATAGAATGCCAAAGAAAAGAGCTTTGGGTCAAGCCTTTCGC
>NZ_CAMHRZ010000307.1 GCF_946187255.1 uncultured Ruminococcus sp. | reverse complement strand
TCACCGTCGAGATCTGCGGGCAGGAAGAAAGGATTGTACTTGAAGTTCTCCTTTGTGGCGGCGAAATCAGCATCATCACCGTAGTAAATGTGGAAATGCTCCGCAGCGGCAGGTTCGTATCCGTGATCGTTGAACATAACGTACTTGGGACCGTCCCCCGATACCGCTTCAAACTGGTACATTACTGCTTTGATGTCTCCGTCATCCGCAAGGATGGGTGAATAGCCTGCATACTTGTACTCGCCGCTCTTCTTTGTACCGTCCTTGTAGGTGAAGCTGATCTTATCGCCGTCTATGTCCGCCGCCGTCAGATCACAGTTCCATTTTTCAGCCAGTTCCTCACGGACTTCTTCTTCGGGCTCACCATGTTCCTCCGCATGGCTTTTTACATACTCATCCAGATCGCCCGATTCAAGGAAAGGATAAAGGGACTGCCAGCTGCCCGCAAAATCCGAAAGCTCACGGTCTTTGATATCCGCTTCTTCAATTTCGGCGTGCTCGTGATCGTGCTCGTGTTCGCCCGCCTGCATACCCTCTTTCAGTTCTTCGACCTTTGCGGAATCACCGAGGACATCCATCAGGTTTATCACCTTCATATCCTTGTTCTGCACATCAGCCAGCGCTTCCTCAACCCATTCGTCGGACTCTCCGCCCACATACACGAAAAGGTCGCAGGTGGATATCTTCATGATATCGTCAGCGGTGGGCTGGTAGCTGTGAAGATCTACACCGTTGTCAAGCAGATAGGTAAGCTCCGCATTTTCGGCATGATCGCCCAGTATCTCTTTGACCCAGTCGTATTCGGGGAAGATGGTGCAGACCACGCTGAAAGACTCATCGTCCGTATTATTGTCATCCGTTTTGTTGTCCGACTTCTTTGTGACACTTCCCTGCTTTTCCTCCGCAGGACTTGCCGCCTCAGATGATGCACAGCCTGTCATTCCCATTGCCGCCATTGCGAGTGTAAGGGCATAAATGCCGATTTTTTTCTTAAACATAAAAAGGACCTCCTGAAAAAACTATTGATAGCATAACGAAACAAGGCGTTATCGGGCAAAGCCGAAACACCGCAGATCTGATGCCTCAGTAACTAATCCAGAAGCTCCACTTTGAGAGAGATAAGTGTCGTGTGTCCGGCGGGAGACTTTATTATTATACTTTCGGTCAGCACAGCGATACAGAGCATCACAGCGGCTGTCAGTGTACCCGCCGCCGCCGTCCCGAAGGTATCGAGCAACTCACAGCACTCAGCCAGTTCCGTACAGATACGGCAGTCTCCGCCATTGCAGTTATGGTCAGCGTGAAGTATGATAAACGCAGACGAGCAGAATATGACAAGACAGAATACGGCAAGGATGATCCATGCCACTCCCCTGCTGTTTTTTTTCATATCCGCTCACCTCCGTTTTAACAGCCGTTCTTTCACGCGCCCGAAGCAATTTGAAAATAACTTTCAATTTCAGTATTCTATTATATCCGCACATCCCCATTTTGTCAATGCTTTTGGGAACACTTCTAATCCTCCGCTAAAATGAGAGTAACTCCCGAATTGTTTATGTGGAATTTAGACAAAGAATACCGGTCATCACATCGGTATTGACCGATACGGTCAGATATGGTATAATACAAACAGCACAAACGTGCAGACAAACGACAAAGATAAAAACGCAACGTGTACCTTCGGGTATGCCAGAGCCGGTAGGTAGCCCGGCCGTCCTGTATATACAGGGTAAGTAACCCTCCCCCTCCGGGTCGTCCGTTCTTTGTCCATACTTTTTATTCAGGAGGGAAAGATATGGACAAGATCGACGGTATGCTGACAGTATTCTTCGACGAACCTTTCTGGGTGGGCGTATTTGAGCGTTCGGAGGATGGCAGGCTGTCAGCGGCAAAGGTAACATTCGGTGCAGAACCCAAGGACAGCGAAGTCTTTGACTATGTGCTGAGGAATTACTGCAAGCTGAAGTTCAGTCCGGCTGTTAAGGCGAAGACCAAAAAGACTGCTGACAATCCCAAACGGCGGCAGCGCAATGCACAAAAGCAGCTTGGTACCGCAGGCATCGGAACTAAGTCTCAGCAAGCGCTGAAGCTGATGCAGGAACAAATGAAGACGGAACGCAGACAGCTCACCAAAGAACAGCGTGAAGCCGAAAAACAGCGTCAGTTTGAGCTTAAACAGCAAAAGCGCAGGGAAAAGCACAAAGGTCATTGATATTTCCTGCAACGGATAGCCCCGACAGGCGAAACTGTCAGGGCTGTTTTGTTGGCATTCGGTGAGGTTTTCTCCATCAGGGTATTGACTTTATCCTAGTAATATGGTATACTATCAGTTGCTGATATAGCATACTAAGCTGATATAATTTATCCAATAGATATGATAAGGAGTGACATCCCGTTGAGCGCATTTGAAGAGACCATCGGCGGTATCGTTAATGAACTGCTGGAGGATTACGAGGCAGAAAAAGGCAGTGATGAGGTAAAGATATTCAACCATCCCGACAAGGAGATAATAATAGATATCCTCACAAGTCTCAGGAAGATAATCTTTCCCGGATATTTCAGGAACAGGGATATCAAGGTCTATACTATGAAGAGCAATCTCTCCATGCTGCTGGAGGACGTTATATTCAAGCTGACAAAGCAGATCACCATCGTTCTTGACAACGACGAGGAGGACGATGCGGAGATACTCGCGAAGGCAAGGGCTGTCTCCCTGGAATTTGTAAAGCGCCTGCGCACCATCAGAGAATACATCCTCACGGACGTTCAGGCGGCTTACGACGGCGACCCTGCGGCTTACAGTGAGGACGAGATAATCTACTCCTATCCGGGACTTTTCGCCATACTCGTAAACAGGATAGCCCACGAGCTTTTCTTGCTGAACGTGCCTGTTATCCCGCGAATGATGACGGAGTACGCCCACAGCGAAACGGGCATCGATATACATCCGGGTGCCACGATAGGCAAGTATTTCTTCATAGATCACGGCACGGGCATAGTCATCGGTGAAACAACGGTGATAGGCAACAACGTCAAGATATATCAGGGCGTTACGCTGGGTGCGCTTTCCACAAGGGGCGGACAGTCCCTGAGGAGCAAAAAGCGCCACCCCACCATCGAGGACAACGTGACCATCTATTCGGGGGCTTCCATTCTCGGCGGAGATACGGTCATCGGCAGAGATGTGGTCATCGGCGGCAACGCCTTCATAACCCGTTCCATCCAGGAGGGCGCAAAGGTCAGCGTGAAAAATCAGGAACTGCGCTACAACTACGATGCCGCCCACCCCGTTGAAAGGCTGGAGATAGAGGACGACAAAGCCTGGTTCTATGTGATATGAGCACTCCCCTTTCGGGTGAAAATATTGTAATTTACAGCAGTCTGTGCATTGTGCGGACTGCTGTTTTTTTGGGGCGCAAGCGGAGAAAAGCAGGATAAACACAAAGCTGTTCGTTGGTCATCGTATACCCCCATTTAGTGACGGAAATGACAAAACAGAAATTTAGTGTCACAAAAAACGACATCCCGAAAACCGCGTAACTACGCACTTTTGGAGTTTCAGTGACAAAAATGACAGTTTTTGAAAAATTTCTTTTTATATATACAGGTAAAAGAATATATATATGATTATATTATATATACTTTTCTTCTCCCCCGTATAAGAAGTATAATAAAGTGTCACTACTGTCATCAATGCGGATAAAACCGCGTAAATAGGCACTTTTAAAAGATGACAGTTTCAGTGACACTCAATGACACTTTCTAAAAAAACGTCACTGATTATACTCAGTTCAGCAGA
>NZ_CAMHRZ010000306.1 GCF_946187255.1 uncultured Ruminococcus sp. | reverse complement strand
CGCTCACAGCTGCGGGCTTTTTTGATCTCTGCGCGCATACTGTCGAACGCCCATGTGAATTTTCCGAAATAGTTCGTTCTTTCGTATTCCAGCGGGATATCCAGTTCGCCTCTCGCAACTCTTTCCGCCAGCGCCGAAAGTCTGTCAAAGGGGAGCACCAATGTAACACACCCGTAGGCAGTGATCCCCGCAAGAAACATCAGACATATCCCGCCCATTATCAGCACGCTGTAATTGTTCTCGCTTTCATCTTCTTTGTTTATCCTCCCGCGCAGCTGTGCCGCCATATCAGCTGCGCGGGTTTCTTCGCCCGTCCTGCAAAGCTGTTCTATCTCGTTAAGTTCCACCGCATATTCACCATTATGAACGCTATTGTTCTGCCCCGTGAAAAATATCCACAGGGTCATAACAGCCATTGCCGCCGCGAATACAGCCGCTGTCTTTATCAGTTTCTTCATTCCGTTCCTCCCGTCAGCCCAACTGCTTGTCCTCTAGCATATACCCAAGCCGCCATATCGTCTTTATATATTTCGGCTCTGCGGGGTCGTCTTCCAGCTTTTCGCGCAGCCAGCGGATGTGTACCGTCAGCGTGGATGGCTCCACCTCCGAAAAAGCGCCCCACACTTCGGATATCAGCTTTTCTTTCGGTACGGCGGAATTCTTGTTCCTGCAAAGATATTCCAGCAGGTCGAACTCCCTCTGTGCCAGCGATATGACACGCCCGCCCTTGATAACACTTCGGTTTGCGGTGTTCACGGTCACATCACCGAACCGCATGACCTGTCCCTCATCACCGTAAGCCCTTCGCATCAGCGCATTTACGCGGGAGAGCAGTTCTTTCATGGAATAGGGCTTCTGAAGATAGTCATCGCCGCCAAGATCAAAGCTGTTGATCCTGTCATCCTCCGAAGTCCGTGCGCTTGCGAAGATCACGGGTGTCTGCGATGTACGCCGCAGTTCTTTGCATATCTCAAAGCCCGTATCATCGGGAAGATTTATATCCAGCAGGATAAGGTGATAGCTTTTCTCCGAAAGCATATCGTAAGCCTGCGCCGCATCAGCCGCACACTCCGCCTCATATCCGCAGCCTGTCAGCATTTCAGCCATTATCCCCGAAAGCTCCTCCTCATCGTCAACTATAAGTATCCTCTTTTTCTCCATGTCTCTGCTCCTTCCAAACTTTATTTCTTTTAACGGGTATCGCCCGCATATCAGATTTATTATATCACATCGTCTTTAACAGGTCAATATAAGCGGATGGCTCGGTTCAGTGGAAAAAATATACAGCAAAATACCTAATTTTGTTCTGCCTGTCTTTACTTTTGCCGAAAAATGTGATATAATATACAGAATGGTTGAGAATACTGAGTCCGTTCGGAAACGAGGAGTATATTATGACATTTGACAAAAAAATAGTGGCTGTGTGTACCTCTCGCATTTTTGAGGAACAGCATTTCAGCTTCTTAAAACAAATGTGCGAAATGCTTTCGCAGAGAGATATGATCGTATTGATATTCGCGATAAATACCGATCTTTACTGGGAGGAGGATAAGTATTCCCCCGAAGCATCGGTGTTTGACAATGTGCCCTTTGATGTTATTGATCTTCTGCTGATAATGGATGAGAAGATCAAGAGCAGGACGGTGTCACAAAAGCTGATAGACAATGCGAAAAAAGCAGAAGTCCCTGTGGTCGTTGTGGACGGTGATTACGAGGGTACCGTAAAAGTCAAGTTCGATTACCAAAAAGGCTTTGAACGTGTAGTCAGGCATATCATCGAACATCATAAGGTCAGAAAGCCTTTCATGATAGCGGGACTGGAGGGCAATCCCTTTTCCGATGAGCGTATCGGAGTATTCAAGAAAGTGCTGGAGGAAAACGGCATCGGGTTTACTCCCGATATGATGGCTTACGGAGATTTCTGGGCTGCCCCCGCGAGAAACGTCATGAGCGAGGTCATAAAAAGCGGGGATATACCCGATGCGGTGATATGTGCCAATGATATCATGGCGATAAATGCTATGGATGTACTGGTGAACGCAGGGCTAAAAGTCCCCGATGATGTAAAGGTATCGGGCTTTGACGGCATCGATGAGGTATCCATGTGTTCCCCTATGCTGACCACCGCAAGCTGCGGAAGTGATGTGCTGGCAAAGGCGGTCACGAAATGTATAACCGACTGTCTTAACGGGCACTGTCCAGATGAGATACTTATCGAGCCCGAACTCATCACCAACGGTTCCTGCGGATGCAGTAACAGTGTATTCTGTTCGTCTGTAATGCCTTCGCTGAACCATTTCAACAACGGGTTCTACCGCTATCAGGACGATATCCGCGTAATGTACGATATCGCCACAGCCATGCAGCTAAGCAGCACGCCAAAGGAAGCCGCAGGCTATGTCAGGTCGAAAAAGATCAAAGATATCCACTGCTTTGTTTTCAGCGAATGCTTTGAGAAAGAGAACGATTATTTCGCATTCCCTCTGCTTACCAGTAAGAAGGAGAAATTCGTGCTTTTCTACGATTCGTATAAAAACGACATCGACCTGCGTGATGTATCAAAGAAGGATATGAAGAAATTCATATACCGCGCTGTTCGCGGCGGTACTCCCATTATAGTCAATGCACTGGATTTTCGCGGCAAGCCCATAGGCTATGTGTGCTATACCTTTGACGGCTATGATTTTGTAGAGTACGCCAAGACAGCCAATGTAACAAACACCCTTTCAATGGGGCTGGGCGGACTTATCGCCACACAGTATCAGCGCTATCTTTCGGCGCAGGTGGAGGAGATGTACCGCATCGACCCACTCACAGGTCTTTACAATCGCAGCGGTTTCAAGCGTGAGTATGAAAAGCTGTGTGATTCTCCCGAATGGGTGGGAAAAGAGATCACTATAATCATGGCTGATCTTGATGATCTTAAATACATCAACGATACCTTCGGTCATGAAGCGGGTGATGAAGCCATCGCACTTGCTGCAAAAGCGCTTAAATACAATTGCCCCGAAGATTCGGTATGCGTCAGGTTCGGCGGAGATGAGATGTTCTCCATCATGGTGGGTAACAAGGACGAAAATGCGATAATCGCCGCCATAGATGACTGGATAGGCGGCAGGACGCTCAGCGGCTCGGGCTGTAAAGTATCTATGAGCTGCGGAGGCTGCCACTATGTATTTACGGAGGAATTCTGCCTTTCGGAAGCGCTGGGTGCGGCGGATGAAGAAATGTATATCAACAAGCGCAGGCGCAAGAAGATGAAGGAATAATTATAGCAGGACAATAAATATAGTAAAGGTGATAACATGAATGACAGTACGGTGCTTATCGTTATGCTGACTTATGATGATAAGACCTCTCCCGATGCAGAGGAGATATTTGAAAAATGCAAGGATACTCCTGCGGAGTATTTTGGTTTTAAGGAGCTTGACCTCCCCCATGATAAAATGAAAAGCCTTTTTGCCCGCATGAGAGAATGCGGAAAAAAGACAGCCCTTGAAGTTGTAGCGTATACCGAGAGCGAGTGCATCGAAGGTGCAAAACTTGCGGCAGAATGCGGTGTGGATATACTCATGGGAACGGTATACTGTGATGCGGTAATGGATATCTGCCGCCGCAGCGGTATGCTGTATATGCCCTTTGTAGGCGAAGTAGAGGGCAGACCATCGGTGCTTCACGGCACCGCAGAGGGTATGATAGCTCAGGCAAAGTCGCTGCTTGAAAAGGGCGTGAACGGCTTTGACCTGCTGGGATACCGCTTTACAGGCGATGCCGCAGAGCTTGACCGCCGTTTTGTGGCGGAGGTCGATGCGCCCGTAGTTATCGCAG
>NZ_CAMHRZ010000305.1 GCF_946187255.1 uncultured Ruminococcus sp. | reverse complement strand
TTATTTTAGCATATTTCCCGCTTTAAGTAAAGGGAAGAATAATAATATTAAGCATAAGTTCACACATATTAAACATGAATATCTGCGCATTGACAAAGTCCGTAATTTAGTATATAATAGACACATGAGAAAAATGTGATTTATATATTGTGCATAAGAAAACGTTTTCGAGTTTGTACAAAAACGACAGAAAATATTCACAAATAATAAACCTTAATTCATTAATTGGTCAAAATTTCCGGCGGAGGTAAAAATATGAAACAGTTTATATCATCAAGGATAGCTATGCTGAAAATAGTAGTCATAGTCATAGGCGTGCTGATGACGGTGTTTTACTTTAAGGACGCTGTGACTATATGGAAAGGCGATCAGGCAAAGCTGTACGAAAAGGGCAGGGAAGACTACGAAACGGGCGAGCTGGTATCGGGCAAGCTGAATTACGCCCTTGATGTGGTGGCAACGCTGGAATCCAGCCAGACGGTGTACGGTGTGCCCGTCACCAAAAAGCTGACCCCTTACTATCTGTGCGTAGTGCCTGCGGACGAGAAGACAGGTGCTGAGGGTTATTTCCTGATAGTCCATGTCACCAGCGATGAGGGCATTGAAAAGCTGGACGAGCTTGTGGACAAAACTCAGGCTGCCGAAAGTGATGATGACTTTGCGAAGATAGACCCTGTATACATGGAATTCACCACCCGTCCCGTTCCCGATGAGGTGATGGATTACGCCGTTGAGTACCTTGATGACGGCACCTGGTCGGAGGATGAGCGCAGAGAGTCCATAGCTATTTGTATGCTGGATGAGACTAAATTCAGCGCAGTCAGGTTCTTCCCGCTGGTGGGCATAGTCATCGCCCTTGTGCCGATACTGCTGTACTTTATCTCGAAAAAGCGCGTACATTCTTATAAAAGCAGCCGCACCCACTATGTTGCTCCCGACAACGGCATAGACTACAACACACCGCCCGAACGCAGAGACGGTGCTGACCCCACAGCCACAAGACGCTACAGTGCGGATGCCTACGAGAGGTATTCCACAAGAGGGATACAGCCCGAAGAAGATACGAACAGCAATGATAAGAACGACGGCAGAAAGGGCAGAGATATGACCCGTCGGCATACACCAGCGGTACCGGCAATTACCAACCGGGACAGATGGACGAGATAGACCTTTCGGTGCTCGATAAAAAGGACTAGGAGGACGATATATGCGTATACTGGCAGTGGATTACGGCGACGCAAGAACAGGTCTGGCGGTATCCGATAATTCAGAGATACTGGCTTCGCCTGTGTGTACCATAACCGAATACAACGCGGAAAAGCTGGCGGCAAAGGTGGCAGCCGCCGCAAAGGAACAGGGCGCGGGTGAGATAATAGTAGGTCTTCCGCTGAATATGGACGGCAGCAGGGGCAGCCGTGCGGAAAAGTGTGAGGGCTTCGCGGAGATGCTGAGAGGACTGGTGGACGTTGAAGTCCGTATGTGGGACGAGCGCTCCACAACGGTGACGGCGTACCGCTATCTCGATAATACCAACGTCTACGGCAAAAAGCGCAAAGCAGTGGTGGACACCGTTGCGGCTACCATTATACTGGAAAGCTATCTGTCCTACCGTTCAAAGCAAAAACAGAAGTCCGAAGAATAAACAGAGTTCAAATATATCTTGCGAACTGATCTATCTGACATACCGCAGGTTTATTGAGGGAACTTCTTTGAATAAAAGCTGTCCCCCGATCTCTTTCAGAAACTTCTGTTTCTTTTGGGCGGGGGGCAGATAAACTTTCGGAACATAACAAACGTCCGATATCCGCAAATCCATTAAGACTTCGCTGCCCACGCCCAAAAGAGTCAAAAGTCTTTGGAAAGGAGTCTGAGGAAAACCTTTCTTCAGAAAGGTTTCCCTCAGAAAGTTCACGCAGTACGTCGGATAAATTAGTTTGTAAAAAATATGTGAAAACTGTTTACAAATTGTGTGACTTGTGTTATAATGAATAAAATGACTGTTGATTTTTGTTAATTTTTTCTGACCTTACAATGAAAGGAAATTGCTATGAACTGGGTGGAAGTCGATATATTCACGACCTCAGAGGGCGTTGAGCCTGTAACGGGCTGTCTGCTGGGATTGGGGATAAACGGTTTTATGATAAAGGACGCGAGAGATTTCGAGGAATTTCTCAGCGATAAGAGTATAAACTGGGATTATATTGATGACGATCTCATGGGCTTGAAGGACTGTGAGACCACCGTTACGGCGTATCTTCCCGAAAATGCTCAGGGGCTGGATTATCTGGAGGCTGTAAAGGCTGAACTGAGAGCGCTGAAAGCCCGCGATGAGGAGGGCGCGTTCGGCAGGCTGGAATATGAGCTGAAAAACGTCCGTGAAGAGGACTGGGCGAACAACTGGAAGCAGTACTTCAAGCCGCTGGAGATAGGCGACAAGCTGCTGATAAAGCCCAGCTGGGAGGAGATACCCGAAGGGGAGACCAGGAAGATACTGGAGATAGACCCCGCATCCAGCTTCGGAACGGGACAGCACAATACCACACAGCTATGTCTTGAACTGGTGGAGAAATACCTGACAGAGGGCGACAGAGTGCTGGATCTCGGGTGCGGCAGCGGAATACTTTCGATAGGTGCGGTGCTGCTGGGCGCTGATGTGTGTACGGCAGTGGATATCGATGCGAACTCGGTGAAGATAGCGGCGGAGAATGCTGAGAAGAACGGCATACCCGCTGAGAAGTACCGCGCACTGTGCGGCAATGTCATCGAGGACGGCAGGCTTGCGGAGGATATAGGCGGCGGATACGACCTGCTGTGTGCGAATATAGTGGCTGATGTGCTGATAGGTATGAGCGGGCTGTTCGCGGGATTTCTCAAAAAGGGCGGCAGGCTGATAGTTTCGGGCATAATAGATATGCGCAAGGATGAGGTGCTGGATGTCATAAAGGCTCAGGGCTTCGTGCTTGATGAGATAAGAGAAAAGGAAGACTGGGTGGCTGCGGCATTCAAGGCACCGCAGTAGACCTTATATAAAACAAGACAGCAAAACGAAAGGAAGTGCTAAAATGCAGCTGTTGTTTTTAGTGATCAAGAGAGTTGAACTGGTGGATGAGGTAATGCACGCGCTTGCGTCGGCAGGTATACACGGCGGCACCTGCATTGACAGCGTTGGTATGGCAAAGTCGATATCGGATATGGATAATCTTCCGATGATAGGCGTGCTTCGTGCAATGCTGAGCGGTGAGGATCCCGACCAGAAGGGCAAGACCATATTTGTGGCAGTGCCGGAAGATCAGGTGCAGACCGCCAGAGATGCCATCATCGGCGTGACGGGAGACCTCTCAAAACCCAACGCAGGCGTGCTTTTCGGCGTGCCTATCACCTTTGCGGAGGGCATAAAGTAATATGGTATATCCTACCCGGAAGCAGTGTAATGTTTCCGGGGATTTTTTTTGCTGTGAAGTACAGCGCTTTAGTTTGCTCAACTATATTTCGCAATTCCCGAACATTCTCACAAGGCATTCTGCAAAACAGAAAACCCCGAAATCACGCGGTTTTGACCCTGTTTTTGTAAATTTCGCAATTCTCACAGCAGTTTTGGGGAAAATAAAAAAACATAGAATGATTGTTATGATATGGTATATATAATAATTGGTATAATATGGTAAATAATATTTTTAGTTTACTATAGAACCCTTGTAAGAATTGCGAAATACTCTTTTTGACCCCTCAAAGCCCTATTTTTCGGGCTTTTATTTTTCGACAAAGGCGTGGTGATTTAATGTAAAGAATGCGAGAAATTATATGCTCTCAGCCGATCATTACCATATCACCCCCCGCAGGAGTTGA
>NZ_CAMHRZ010000304.1 GCF_946187255.1 uncultured Ruminococcus sp. | reverse complement strand
CTGAGGGCTGTTCTTTTTAGGGCAAATTGTTTCGATTTTCTATTGTCAACCATTTATGAAAATAACGGTTGACAATAGAAATGCACAGTGCTATAATATTGAATGGAGGAAGTGATTGATATTAACAACATAAACAAAACAAAAAGTATGGTTCTGACAGCAATGTTTACCGCTCTGATAACAGCAGGCGCATATATTCGTATCCCTGTTCCTATTTGCCCGTTCACATTGCAGTTTCTGTTCACCACTCTTGCAGGGATAATTCTTGGAAAAAACAAAGGTGCTGCGGCAACAGCTCTGTATGTTATTCTTGGGCTTGCAGGACTGCCTGTTTTTACAGGCGGAGGCGGTATCGGTTATGTGCTGCAGCCGACATTCGGATATCTTATCGGATTTATAGCAGGCTCATATATTACCGGAGCGATCGCCCATAGCGGAAAACCTGATACAAAACGTATCCTGAGCGGCTGTTTTGCAGGACTTGCGGTCGTTTATGCACTTGGGATGCTATATTATTATATGATAAGTGCAGTATACCTGCGTGACCCTATCGGTATCGGTGCTTTGTTCCTGTACTGCTTTGTACTTGCAGTTCCGGGAGATATTGCACTCTGCTTATTATCTACTGCTTTAGCAAAACGGCTTATGCCTGTAATCTATGCGAAAGGAATAATATAATGGATATCAAGAATATGACCGAACAGATAATCAACGGCAGAAGACTGACGGAAAATGATGATCTGGGTTTTCTGCTGAACACTGAATTAGACGTGCTTACAGAATGTGCAGATAAACTGCGTAAACATTTCAGCGGCGGCACAGCCGATCTTTGCAGTATCATCAACGGCAGAAGCGGCCGATGCTCCGAGGACTGCAAGTTCTGTGCGCAATCCGCCCATCACTGTACGGGTATCGAAGAATATGCTTTTCTTAATAAGCATAAGATCGTATCTGAATGTCAGCATAATGAAAGACAGGGCGTACACCGCTTTGCGATCGTTACCGCAGGACGCAGACTGAGCGGTGATGAATTTGAAAAAGCACTTGATACCTACCGTACCCTTTCATCTGAACACAGCGTGGGATTATGCGCTTCATTCGGTCTGCTGGAAGAAGAGCAGTTTGCTATGCTGCGGCAGGCAGGCGTTACAAGGTATCATGCGAATATAGAGACTTCGAGAGCTAATTTCAAAAACATCTGCACAACACATACATTTGAGGATAAGCTCGAATGTATACGCAGAGCGAAGGCGGCAGGACTTGAAGTATGTTCGGGAGGTATCATAGGTATGGGCGAAAGCTGGCAGGATCGTATCGACATGGCTCTGACACTCAGCGAGCTTGGCGTAAGTTCGATACCGATCAATGCTCTGATCCCCATTAAAGGCACACCTCTGGAAAATATCGAACGTATCACCGAGTCTGATATTCTGCGTACTGTTGCGATATTCCGCTTTATCGTCCCCGAAGCCGATATCCGGCTTGCCGCAGGACGAAACCTTATGACAAACTGCGGTGAACGTGCTTTCCTTTCGGGTGCAAATTCGGCTATCACGGGTGATATGCTGACAACATCGGGCAACCGTATCCGTGAAGATATTGCTATGCTGAACAGGATCGGCTATTCTATGGGGAGGGATAACAATGCATAAGGGAATATTTGTTACAGGCACGGGTACGGATATTGGAAAGACCTTTGTCACAGCACTGCTTGTCAAGAAGCTCCATGATGCGGGCAGTGCCGCTGCCTATTTCAAAGCGGCAGTCAGCGGAAACGAACGTGATGAAAACGGCAGACTCATTCCGGGTGACGCTGCCTATGTAAAGAGAATATCAGGAATATCACAGTCGCTTGATACAATGTGTCCTTATATATACGAAACGGCAGTATCACCTCACCTCGCTTCAAGGATAGAGGGTGATCCTGTGGAAATCAGTACCGTCAAGGCACAGTACAAAAAGATCTGCGATGAATATGAATACGTTATCTGCGAAGGAAGCGGCGGTATCGTATGTCCCATACGCTGCGATGACAAAGAGATCATGCTTGAGGATATTATCAAAGCCCTCGGACTTCCCACGATCATAGTGGCAGATGCAGGGCTTGGAACGATCAACAGCGTGGTTCTTACCTGTGAATACATGAAGGCTCACGGTCTTGAGATACGGGGACTGATACTTAACAACTTCCACCGAGGCGATGTAATGGAAGAGGATAACAAGCTGATGTGTGAAAAACTCACAGAGGTGCCTGTTATTGCCTGTGTCGGTAAGAATGATACCGATATTGACATTTCAGAAGACACACTGAAAAGAATATGTTACAGAGGAGAGAAAAAATGATCTGGTATCCATATGCTCAGATGAAAACACTTGATGCACCTATAAAAATATCCCATGCAAAGGGCGTTCATCTTTACACAGAGGACGGTCATGACCTGATAGACTCGGTGTCTTCATGGTGGAGTGTTATTCATGGCTATAATCATCCCGAGATCAATGCCGCTATCAGCGTTCAGCTTGAAAAATTTGCACACGTTATGCTTGGCGGAATGACACATGAACCTGTCCGGAAGCTCTCTGACAAACTGGCACAATGGCTGCCCGGAGATCTGGACTACTGCTTTTTCTCCGACTCAGGCAGCGTTGCTGTGGAAGTCGCACTGAAAATGGCATTGCAGTTCAACACAAACCGAGGTTCTGAACGGGATATGATACTTTCGCTTGAACACGCCTATCACGGAGATACATTCAAGGCTATGGAAGTCGGTGATGATGAGGACTATCACTTTGCGTTCGGCGTTAACAGCGAGAAAAAGCGTGGTGTTGTCCATATACCTACGGAGATACCCGCACTTGAAAAGGCGTTTGAAGAATACGGAGACCGCCTTACCTGTTTTATCGTTGAACCGCTGCTTCAGGGTGCAGGCGGAATGCGTATGTATGATATTAGTTTTCTTGAAAGAGCAAGGCAGTTATGCGATCAATATGATGTATTGCTGATCTTTGATGAAGTCGCAACAGGCTTCGGACGTACAGGAAACCGCTTTGTGGCTGATCTTGTTCTGCCTGATATACTTGTTCTCGGAAAGGCTCTGACGGGCGGATACATAGGTCATGCAGTTACAGTAGCGAACCGCAGAGTATGGGAGGGATTTATGAGCGAAGATCCTACTCATGCTTTCATGCACGGACCGACATTTATGGGCAATGCCCTTGCCTGCTGTGCGGCATTAAAATCCATAGAGCTGTTTGAACGAGAGGATTACATTTCAAAAATACGTCGTATAGAGGAGATCACCTGCCGTGAAATGTCGGGATTTACCGACCCTCGCATAAAAGAGATACGCATCATGGGCGGCTGTGTCTGCATAGAGGTATATGACTCAAAAGTACTTGAAGGATTTAAGAAGTTCGCATACGAACACGGAGTATTCAGCAGAACTTTCCTAAAATATATGTATGCTATGGTTCCTTATGTAATAAGCGAATCCGAGCTTATTCAAATACTTGACACCATGAAAATGTGGTTCAAGTGAACATCGCATATGCCAACATATTCGGTGCAATATGCTTATGCAGATGTCGGCTCGGTGATGTGGTGGGTGATCTCATACTCCCTGACACGGCGATAAAAGGTGTTTGCCGACAAGCCCATTCTCCGCATAAAATCCCTGCCCGTGATGTTCTTCGACTTCCATTCCCCATAAAGCTGACCGAACCTCGTCCAGTCGATCTCAATGGGCTTTCGTCCTGTGTACTTGCCCCCGGAAACGTCCCCCGGAAGTTTCCGCTTAGCGATCTCGATGCCCTCACGCTGTCGCTGTTTGAGCTGTTCACGCTCCAACTGTGAGA
>NZ_CAMHRZ010000303.1 GCF_946187255.1 uncultured Ruminococcus sp. | reverse complement strand
ACCTTTCGGAAGTCTCACCGGATAATATCAGATGGGTGATATATGACGATGAGGAGAGCCTGGATCAGAGGTATTGACAAACTGTGATATCTGTGTTATATTTTTAATAATATAAGTTTTTTTACTTTTGTATTTAATAAGAAAGATCGGTATCGAACGGAGGTATCCGGAATGGATAGCAGGTTTGAATTTGTGGAAAAGAACGGGCTGGTCCAGGGCGCTCGTATAATTGTGGACAAAGAGACAGGTGTGCAGTATCTGCTGGCTCACTGGACTAATGTGGGAGGACTCACTGTTCTGGTCGATAAAGACGGCAAACCCCTGCTTGACCCAAGATATGCAAAGTGATATATCCCGATCTGTCTTGAGGATACTTTTGTAAAAAGCGAGCAATACTATGTTATTTTAGCGAGGTGCGTCAATAATGAAAAGAGACGTTTTTGAATATGTGTGGACTGATAAGAAGCGTACATTCCTGGGACTTCCCTGGTCTGTGACGAGGTATTATCTGACCGAGACAAAGCTGGTGACACGCAAGGGCTTCCTCAGCGTGGAGGAGGACGAGCTGGAGCTTTACAGGGTGCTGGACAAGAAGCTGGTGCTGACTGCGGGCAACAGGATGGTAGGCTGCGGCACGATAGTGCTGAACGTCCGCGATATCGATACTCCGATAAAGGAGATAAAGTCGGTAAAGAAGCCCAGAGAGGTCATGAAGCTGCTGGATAAGTATATCGATATGAACCGCGATAAGTTCAATACCAGAGGCAAAGACCTCTACGGCGGTTTCGACCAGCACGGAGTTCCCGATGATAATTCATAATTCATAGCAATAAAAGCGAAGCGTTATTGCGTTCATTAATTCATAATTATGGTGCGGGGCGGTTGTTTGCTGTTTTTGGAGATAGTTTGCTGTGAGAAAAGGCACACCACATAACTCGTACAAAAGCCCGAATGTGATGGTATTGCAAGGGGGCATTGGGGCTGCAAAGGCAGCCCTTGTTTTTTATGATATAAATAAATCATGGAAAAAAGCAGGAGCCACAGCCAACGCAGTGTCAAGGTTGTTTCAGGCGCGAGGGTTTCGGCGCAGGGGGTATGGGGGCTCCGTCCCCATTAGAAATAGCATGGGGGCTACACCCAAATTAAGATAAAAAGGCATATCGCCCAAAACAAAACTAATAAAGCAACACCCCAAAAGCGAGGCTGCCGACCATTGGGAAATTTTGTGCGGCGAAGCAAGCAAAATTTTCCAATTTTGTCGGGAGCGCAGCCGAAGCGCGGGGGCATGGGGGCTCCGCCCCCATTAGAAATAGCTTGGGGGCTATGCCCCCATTTTAGATAGGAGGCTAAATATGAAATGTCCGGTGTGCGGCAGGCACGAATTCAAGGGGTACGGCGATTATGATATGTGCCCTGTGTGCGGGTGGGAAAATGACGGCTCGCAGTATGATGATCATGATTATGTGGGCGGTGCCAATGTGCTTAGTGTCAATGCGGCAAGGATAGAGTTCTTCCTGCTGAGTTTTCCCGCTGTCAGCGATAAGGCGGCTGAACTGTGTGAGGAGCACCGTGAGAAAAGAGCTGAGGTGTTCAAGAAGTATGCGGGAGTTGACCGTATGTGCGACCCTGTGGCGGCTTCGGCGGAAAAACGTGAGCTTGGCAGGCTTAGCAAGGAGTATACCGATAAGCTGAACGAACTGCTGATGTCAATGGCGGAGGTGCCTTTTTGAATATGACTTTTGAGGAACTGGCAGGTCTGCCCGAAAGCAGTGAGGAGATAAAGCGGATAGGTCTGCCCGTGTACCTGTACGGTATGGGCAACGGCGGCGAAAAGGTGCTGAAATGGTGCGCCGATCGCGGGATAAAGGTGGAAGGCGTGTTCGCCAGCGACGATTTCGTGCGCGGGCAGAGCTTCTGCGGATATGAGGTCATGCGGCTATCTCAGGCGGAGGAGATGGCAGGGGAAATGACGGTGCTGCTGGGCTTCGGCACCTGCCTGCCCGAGATAATGGAGCGTATAGACAGCATCGAAGCAAAGCACCCACTGTTCGCACCCGATGTGCCCGTTGCGGGGGATACAGCCTTTTCAAAGGAAAGGTTCTTTGCTGATATCAAACGCGCCGAAAGGGTATACAAAAGGCTGGCGGATGAACAGTCAAAGCGGGTGTTCATGGGGCTCAATGCCTATAAGATAACGGGGAAACTTGCGTACCTGCGGGAGATATTCACCGACAGTGAAAAGCCTTCACCATTGCTGGAACTGGGCAGTGATGAGATCTACTGCGATCTTGGGGCTTATAACGGCGATACCGTTTTGCAGACCGTCAGGGCGACAGGCGGGTGCAAAAAAATTTACGCCCTCGAACCCGAGAAGCGTAATTTCCAGAAATGCCTTAAAAACTGCGCAGGCATAGACAATACAGAGCTTATCAACGCGGCTGCATGGTCCTGTGATACCGTGCTGGATTTCGCGGGCGGCGCGGGCAGACAGGCAAGGCTCGAAAAAAATGCGGGCAAACGCATCGCCGCCAGAAGCCTTGACAGCGTGCTTAACGGACGCGCCGCAAGCTATATCAAATACGATGTGGAGGGCGCTGATATCCCCGCACTGGAAGGCTCCGCGTATACCATAAAGAATTACCGCCCGAAGCTGTGCTGTGCGCTTTACCACCGCTGTTACGATCATATCGATATACCGCTGTATATCGATGAACTGTGGGATGGCTATAAATTCTATATGCGCCAGCAGACCTACTATCCCGCATGGGAGACAGAGCTCATTGCAGTACCGTAAAACAGGCAAAAAAAGTCACCCGTGGGGAACGGGTGAAAAAAACAATGATAATAGGGGAGAACTGACATTTAAATGTCAGTCATGTATATGCAGGCTTGGGGTAAAAGCCAACATACCGAAACATAAGTCATCGGAGTTCCCTCCGACAAGTTATAATATACTCTGCTTATGTGTGAGGGCTGTGAAAGTGAACTGATTTAAATATGAAATAAATTCCATAAGGAGATAGCTATGCCGAGATTTTTTGCAAACAGTGAGGATATAAACGAGACTACAGCAGTGCTGAGGGGCGCTGATGCTGTGCATATAGGGCGCAGTCTGCGTATGCGGCTGGGCGATGAGGTGACGGTGTGCTGCGGCGGAAAGGACTATCTTTGCAGGATAGATACCATTTCCGACGAACAGTGCGGGCTGACGGTGCTTTCGGTCAGTGATGGCAGCGGCGAGCCTGATGTGCGTGTGACGCTTTATCAGGCGGTGCCGAAATCGGACAAGCTGGAGCTGATAGTACAAAAGGCAGTGGAGCTGGGCGCATCCGAGATCATCCCCGTGCTGACGGCGAGGTGTGTATCACGTCCCGATGAAAAGAGTTTCCGCAAAAAGCGTGAAAGGCTGAACAAGATAGCGCTGGAAGCCGCAAAGCAGTGCGGCAGGAGCATAGTCCCGACAGTTGGTGAGATGATAACAGCGGACGAATGTGCGAAACGTCTGGGGCAGCATGAACTGGGGCTGATATGCTATGAAAAAGGCGGCGAGCCGCTGGGAGAGTATGTCCGCCGCGGGATAAAAGATATAGGCATCTTCATTGGCAGTGAGGGCGGCTTTGAGGAATCGGAAGTTGAGAAATGCCGTGAGAACGATGCTAAAGTTATCGGCATGGGCAGCAGGATACTGCGCTGTGAGACAGCGCCATTGGCAGCGATAGCGATAGTGATGAACCTGACAGGCAACATGTGATTACAATTCATAATTCATAATACTATCTAAATGGGGGGACGGAGCCCCCCATACCCCCTCTGCGCGCCAAAACCCTCACGCAGTAACTTGACCGTCGTTCGCTCTCCGCTCGTTCC
>NZ_CAMHRZ010000302.1 GCF_946187255.1 uncultured Ruminococcus sp. | reverse complement strand
CTGTCACCGAAGGTCAGTGTGTTCTTAGTCCTGTCCTCTATCTTGATCTGTATGCCGATGAGCCGCACGATCTCGTCAACGCCTATCAGCGGATTTTTCGACCTGTACTGATAACCCAGCCTGAACTCGTCGAAACTGCTGTCTATCAGCGAGAGGTCGGCGGCAGTGATCCTGTACTGCTTCCGGATAGGTCTCATGGCATCGAAATATGCCTGCGCCGCCGCTTCAAGTGCTGTGGTGTCGGTGATATCATCGAATATCACCGTGCCCGCAACTATGCCGCCTGCGAGCGTTCTGCGGGCTTCGTCATATATGACATCCGGCAGAGCCACACGCTGTTCGGTGCCGCCTGTTTTTGCACCGTATGCGTAAAGGTCTGTTATCATGGCAGTGGGGTCAATGGTCTGAGTCAGGGATATCAGGTTAACGCCCGCTTCTATGACGGTATCAGAGCCGCCCGAGAAGATGTCGTTTGTGTAGTCAAGATATCTCACACCGTCCTCATATCTCAGACGTATCTCGCCGCCCACGCCCTCCTGTGCAAGCAAGTCCTGCAAGGTCTCCCATGTCTTGCCGTAGCCCCACTCGAAGCTGACTGACATACCTGTGACATACTGCCCGAGATATATCTGTTTATCGTCATCGACCTGTGCGTTATGGTCGTTGAGCATCGCCCCCAGTATGGCGTATATCGGGACGTGATATAAGTTATGATAGAACTGGGTGCTGTCCTGTAAGTATGAGAGCTCGCCCTCGCACTGAACGTCCTTGTATATCAGCCCGCTGGATTCCTGCGTCGGGGATATGGTCAGTATCCGTCCGTGAAAAACGTGCTTGTCCCCTGTGATAACATCTTCTGCATCGATATGTGTTTTAAGGCATTCCAGCCTGTCCCAGCCTGCGTTGTTGCTGTATATGCGGAACACAAAGCTGTCAATACCGCTGACTGCCTTTGTGACAGTACCTGTAATGGCGTTCTCGCTTGCCGCTGAGGGGTCGTTGATAAGAACATCGTCTGCATATACTTTATACATCACAGCACCTCCTCAATAAGTTCCACATCCAGCTGACCCTGACCCCGTATCAGCAGTTTGTTCCTTCCGGGCTTTATGATGAAATCACGGCGGCGGATCTTTCTGCCGTTGTTGTCCCGTGTTATCGGTGCGAGAAATTCACCGTTCAGCCGCACATTGAGCTGTTCAGCCGTATCCGTTAAGAAACGGGCTCTCAGCGCAGGCACGATATCACGGCTCGCAAAGCTGTATATGTCTGTCTCACCGCCTATAGATGTGGCAAGTATCCTCGTCTTGTTGATGCAGTCGTTGTCGAAGCTGAAAATATCCCAGGGGGTATCTCCGTAGTCTTCCGAAAGCATATAGGGGTCTGCTGTGAACTCTGCGGTGATCCCTCCCACATGATCGTTATACATATTAGTCACTCCCACCTTGTCACAGCGGGCGGTAAAGTGATAGCCGCGTATCACATCGAAGTACAGCTCGCCCCTGGGCTGCTGTATCAGCCATTCGCAGACATCGCGGTACTTGTCCTGCCACAGGCGGGGTGCGGGGGAGTTCAGCACGAAGGTGAACCTCAGCTTCCGCGGCAGATATATCGGTTCGCCGCATATCTGCGAAAAGTCGTAGGTCAGAGGGTAGTTCGTGTAGGGTATGTTCACATCGACAGTCTTCAGCTGTACACTGCCGATATCCGCATCGGTCAGTATCAGCCCGAGATCCCGTCTGCTGTCACGCCCGCCGAACCTGATGCCGTGTCTGCCGAGTATCAGACTGTTATACACTTGCAAGCCCCCTTTCGGATAATGCTACCGTGTTTCCGTTGATGATGTCTATAATCCCCGCTGTGCCCTCTGCGATGAGCCTGTTGGCGTTGTCCACCAGGCGGAGAGTGATAGTCCCGCCCTGCGATGAAGACGTTATAGGAGCGCTCTGTGTGCCGCTGAGCACGGGTCTGCCGAAGTCGTTCCTCACATTCCCTAAAAGGGTGTCTATACTGTCCTCGACCTTGTAGGCATTGTCTGTGATGCCCTTGCTGTACAGGTCCATCATATCAGGAGCATAAGTGTGGAAGTCCGACAGCGGTCCGTACTCGGGCTCCGAAAATCCGATGAGATCGCTGATGGTATCGGCGACCCCCGTGACCGCACTTTTAAGATCGTCCCATTTTTCCGTGATGCCGTCAACGAAATTGTCGATCATGTCTCTGCCCCAGGTCTTTGCATCATCGACTTTCTGTTTGAATCCCTTTTTGACATTATCCACGATCTCGGCACCTTTTTGTATGATCTTGTCGGTCTGTTTCGTAATGCCTGCAAGCAAAGTCAGGATTATCTGCAACGCAGAAGATAACAGCTTGGGCAGGTTTTTGACAATGCCTTCTGCCAGTTTCTCGATGATGACCAGCGCCGCTTCAAACAGTTCGGGAGCAAACTCCACCAGTGTGTCAACTATGGCTGTAACTATCTCGGGGAGCCTGTCTATCAGCTCGGGGAGAGCTTCCAGCAGCCCCTCCGTCAGCCCCAGTACGATAGCCAGCGCCGCATTCAGGAGGGGTAAAAGCACATCGGGGTCTGTGAGTATCTCAACTATGGTGAGTATGATATCAACTATCTGCGGTATCAGCTCGGGGAGAGCTTCCGCAAGGTCATTCGCCAGAGTGGTTATTATATCCACAGCCGCTGTAAGCAGTTCGGGGAGATTGTCAACTATGCTCGTGACGATGGCTCCCAGGAGAATACTTCCCGCTTCCGCCAGCTGAGGGAGTGCGATCGTCAGTGCATCGGTAAATGCGGATACCACCTGCGGCATATTGTCGGCAATGCCCTGTGCCAGCGTAAGTATCAGCGTACTGCCTGCTGTCAGCACATCGGGCAGTATCTCACCGATCTTGGCTAGCAGATCGGAAAGCACTTCGCCGAAGGCTTCCATTGCGCCCTCAAATCCGCTTTCCTCGAAGCCTGCCGTTATCTTTCCCAGCCCCTCGGAACCCAGCTGTACAAAGTCTCTTACCGTCGGCATGATCTTGTCCGATATGGCGACTTTGAAACCGTCCAGAGCCGAGTTCCATATATCTATATCGCCCTGAAGATTATCGGTCATCGTGGCATACTGTTTCGCCGCTTCTCCCGCACCGTCGCTTGCACGGGCGAGAGCTTCTGCCCATTCGTCCTGTTTTTCGGTGCCTGTCACTACCAGCTTGTTGAAGGCTGCCAGACCCTGCTTGCCAAATATCAGGTCTTTATACTGGTTGGCAAGTTCTTCATTGCCGCCCGAATTTCTTTCAATGGCTTCGTTAAGATCGTTTATGACATCGTTGAATTCGCGTATGCTGCCCGATTCGTCATAAGCGCTCACCCCCAGTTCGTCCATTGCTTTCTTTGCCTGATCCATAGGGGTGTAGATATTCGCCATCGCCGCAGAAAGCATCGTTGCCGCATTGGAGCCCACCTCACCCTGCTCGGCAAGTCTCAGCAGAGATACTGTCATATCCTCAGCGGACTGCCCGTAAGCCGAACCCATTGCGGCAGCGCCCGAGAGAGCGTCACCGAGCTGTGATACAGATGTGTTCGCAAGTGTAGCACCCTTTGCCATAAGGTCGGCATAATACTGTGCATCTTTTGTTTCGTCATTGAATCCTTTCATGGCTCCCGAAACGTATCCTGCGGCACTAGCCATATCCATAGAGCCCGCCGCCGCCAGGTGGAGCACATCGTCCACCATCTCGATGGACTGCGAAGCATCGAAGCCGCTCATCGCCAGTATATTAAGACCTTCCGCTGCTTCACTGGCGGAGAAATTCGTGGCGGCGCCCATCTCTTTCGCAGTCTTGCGCAGAGCTTCAAAGGTCTCTCCCGCATTGTCAAC
>NZ_CAMHRZ010000301.1 GCF_946187255.1 uncultured Ruminococcus sp. | reverse complement strand
TCGAGGATTTCTGGAGGATCATCAACGATACCCACAAGGTCAGCCTGAACATTCTCACCGAGAAGGACGTTCAGACAGAGAACGTTGACGGCAAGACCATCGTTGTGATCAGGGTGCCCCGTGCCGAGTGTCCCGACAAGCCGATATTTATCGACGGCAACCCGATCTCGGGGACTTACCGACGTAACGGTGAGGGCGACTACCACTGCACAGCGGACGAGGTTCAGGCGATGCTGCGCGACGCGGCAAGCAGGTCGCAGGATATGCTGGTGCTGGAAGATATGGATATGGGCGTTTTTGACTACGACAGCATCCGCAGCTACCGTATGCTAATGCGGCACACCCGTCCGGGGCACGTCTGGGAAGATCTGGAAGACGAGGATTTTCTCTACAAACTGGGAGCGGTCAGCAGAGGTAAAGACGGCAGGCGATATCCGACAGTCGCGGGTCTGCTGATGTTCGGGCATGAGTATGAGATCGTCAAGAAGTTCCCGAACTATTTCCTTGATTATCAGGAGCATTTTGACGATACCAACCGCCAGGATGACCGTATTGTTTCGTCATCGGGCGACTGGAGCGGCAACGTTTATGATTTCTATTTCAAGGTCTATGACCGCATCGCACAGGATATAAAAACTCCGTTTATGATCAAAAACGGCGAGCGCACCGACGATACGCCTGTTCATAACGCACTGCGTGAAGCGCTGGCAAACTGCTTGATCAACGCCGATTATTACGGCAGACAGGGGCTTGTCATCATCAAGAAAAAGGATGTTATCACGTTCTCGAACCCCGGAAATTTCCGTATTGCAATTGAGGATGCAAAGAGCGGCGGTATTTCTGATCCCCGAAACACAACGCTGATAAAAATGTTCAACCTGATAGATATATGCGAACATACAGGCAGCGGCATCCCGAATATCTACAGTATATGGGACAAACAGGGCTGGGAGCCTCCGATAATCACAGAGGATTTTGAGCCTGCGAGGATAACCATGTCGCTTTCCGTATTGCCGGATGATACGATTATCGTCAGTGACGATAAAAAGGTGACGATAAAAGGTGACGATAAAAAGAAAGTCACTGAACTGCAGAAAGAAACTATTATCGAGTACCTGACAGACCATGTGAATGTGAGATCGTCCGAACTCGCTGAGCTTCTCGGCGTAAAAACCACTAGAGCAAAAACACTGCTGGATTCTCTTATCGCAGACGGCATCGCTGTTGCCGAGGGTGCCAACCGCAACAGGACTTATCGGCTCAAAGAAAAAAGCATATAGCATTTATCCCGAAGCTGAACCACAATTCGGCTTCGGGATGATCTTTTTTCTGTGATAGCAAGAGCTTTTTTGCACTAAAATATTTTGTGTCAGAGAGCGCGTTATGTCCGTATATAACATATCACTTAAAATTTGAAGGGTGAAATTTCGGACAGTAGTGCCATTAAACGCATCGTTATATGGCTTTTGTGAATTTATACAGTTGGAGCGCTGTAATGATGCTGTTTATGCGGTTATGATGCAAAGGGTTATTCGGAAAATGAAATACCATTTGACATTTCGGAAAAATGTGTTATAATATAAAGCGGACACGCCGCATTCAGATCGGACAGTTTGGGAGTTTACGAGGGTTAACACGCTCACCCGAACATCGGAATGATCCGGATAAAACACAATATCGGAATCGAGGAATTATGGACAGAAAAGAGTATATAACTGCGATCAAGGATGTGATCTATCTTACGTTCTGCGCGGTAAACGAACGTAAGCCGAAGGAAAACAGGCTTGATAAGATGGAGCTGACTGCGGTATATACGGCGGCTCAGAAACATATGCTGACTTCCGCCTGCGCAATGGCGCTGGAATCGGCAGGGATAAAGGACGAACGCTTCACGCAGACAAAAGCAAAAGCCATCCGAAAAACCGCTCAGATGGATATCGACAGAACAATGCTGTTCGCAGAGCTGGAAAAAGAAGGGATATGGTATATGCCGCTTAAAGGCGTGGTGCTCAAAGACTATTATCCACGCTACGGTATGCGGCAGATGTCGGACAATGATATCCTTTTTGACAGCACACGCGCCGCCGATGTTAAACGGATAATGGAGTCTCTCGGCTTCACTACCGAACGTTACGGTGAACGCCATCATGACGTTTATGTCAAACCTCCCGTGAGCAATTTTGAGATGCACAATACACTTTTCAGCATAAAGAGCGGAGAGCGGATACACAATTATTATGCCGATGTGAAAGAACGTCTTATAAAGGACGAGGACAATTCATTCGGGTATCATTTTACCGATGAGGATTATTATATCTACCTCACCGCACATGAATACAAGCACTATTCTAACGGCGGAACGGGACTGCGCTCGCTGCTGGATACCTATGTATTTTTGAACAGATTTGCCGATAAGCTTGACTTCAGCTACATTGAAGCCGAATGCGAAAAACTGGGTATAGCGGATTTTGAAAAACAGAGCAGACACCTTGCGGCAGATCTTTTCGGCGGGAAAAATCCCACCGAAGAGGACAAGGAAATGCTTAAATATATCGTTTTTTCGGGAACATACGGCAATTTTGAAAACAGAGTATCAAACCAGATAAAAAAGGAAAAGCATTCAAAGGTGCTGTATATGCTGGACAGATTTTTTGTACCGGTAAGCCCAAAAAGCAAGTCGTATGCGGTTTTTGCAAGGAAATTCCCGCTGTTTTACAAGTACAAGATACTGCTCCCGCTGCTGCCCTTTTACAGATTATTCCGTTCAATAAGATCAGGCAGATTCAAGAGAGAGGCTAATGCAATAAAGAAAGCAAATATGTAAAAACTGAACATATCTGTTCCGGAGATCTATGCCGATAGAGTCGCTTGGCAGCCCGACTTTTAATCGATACTTACAAAAACAACAGCAGTATCCATCGCGATACTGCTGTTTTGTTATATATGCTGTCAGTCGATTTAAATATAAGGCAATTCGGTCGGTCCGAGAGTATAGGTATTACCGTCGGGGTCTGTAAAGGTCTCTATGGTCGTTACATCGGATTCGGCGGGCTCGGTGCCTTCTTCTGTAGTATCGTCAGTGACGACGGGACCCGAAGAATTCCCGTTATCTTTGTCGGTAGCCGAAGCATCTGTATTTGGGCTCGCAGTTGTAACTTTTTCGGCTTCCGAATTATTTTCCTGTGCCGAGCTTTCGGTCTCTTTTTCGCCCGAACCGGTATCGGACGACAGATCGGGATCATCGGTCGTTTCAGACGTATTTTCGGCAGCCAAAGAACTTGTATCTTTTTCGTTTGCAACGCTGTCGGCAGACTTTTTATTACCTCCGCATGAGGTCAGCAAAAGCATACACAACACAGTCAATATTATCTTCTTATTCATTTTCGATCTCCTTTTCAGCTATGCAGCTGAGTTCATATTCGGTCCTGAGATCGTTGTACTCACGGCACTTTTCAAACCAGTCGGGACAGTGTTCGCAGTAAAAAGCAGTACACTCGGGAAGATACGGGCACTTTTTGCATCTTTCGGCTATCTTCGGCGGTTCTTTCAGGCTCTCCAGCTTTCGCTCATCAGTAACACCGTCAAATATATTGCCCCAAGTATAGTCATTGCCGTAAAGAGTCTCGCAATTATACAACTCACCCTTAGGATCAATGATTATGCTTTTTTCAAGGTTATCCGCCATGCAGCAATTCAGCCTGAAATGATCTTTATTACCTGCATTATGTAAGATCTTGCTGTGTCTGTTTTTCTTATACAGTTCAAACATATCCCTGTATACGTCCGTACAGTTTTCCTTACGCTGCTGCTGGAAAAGCATAGACAAATACATAATCACGTTTTCATAACCCCCGAAACGTGATTCTATATCATCAATAAAGCCCTGCATACACAAGAGAT
>NZ_CAMHRZ010000300.1 GCF_946187255.1 uncultured Ruminococcus sp. | reverse complement strand
GTACCACCTGCGCATCGGTAAGACCGTCGGCGTAGTCGTGCATTCCGTCTATCCATACCTGTCCGCCGGTCTCTTTGGCATCCGAAAGGAAAAGCAGAGTAGGCACATCAGGCTTTGGAGCACTGTTTATCTCGCTGATAGCATCAGCAAGATGTGTGCCCTCATTGTAAGCATTTTTGTTGGCAAACTTTCTGAAAACCAATGCCCTGAATATATCTTTCTCTTCCTGACTGAAACTCTCAGGGAACGTATTATCTGTCAGCGCAAGTCTTCCCAGCCCCGATTCTCTCAGGAAAAGATATGCTGCTGCCAGGAACTTGCCGTCATTTTTCAGATCTTCTTCTGTGTAGGCTTTCGGAGTACTCATATCCAGTCCGATTATCGCTTCAACCTCATCGGGATATTTCTGCGCCCACAGGATAGCTTCTATTCCCGACATGGAGTGGGGGCAAAGGATATACGGAGCTTCAACGCCTGCCTTTTGGAGTGCTTCTCTGTCCTGTCTCAGTATGGTGTCAAAATCTCTTTCGCCGTCTACCACATCGCTGAATCCGTAGCCGAATTTCTCAACAACGACTATTTTATATTCGTCGGAAAGCTGTTTGTACAGCGGACTGTATTGCAGTATCGGTGACGGCATTCCGGAGCCCGCCATGATAACGATAGTGTGGTCGCCACTGCCGGCTTGACCGACAGGACCTTCGGTGTAGATGCTCATATTGTGACCGTCAACCTCTACCATTTGCCCGAGCGGTTCAAGAAGTGGCTTTTCCTTGCTCAGCATTATCCTGTGATAAATGAACATTACCAAAAGGAACGCCAATAATAGTATCAGTATCCCGAGTAATATCTTTCCTGTTATCTTCATTGCCTTTTTCATCTTTTGTTCCTCCGTTGTCTCTATATTTTATTTCTTTTTGTAAACCCGTCAGAATGCATATCTTTCCTTTGGAGCGGCTGTCTGCTGTGTTTTGAATGATCTTCGCAGCTGCCACAGCCCCGAGATAAAGAGCGTTGAAAGCGTTCCGAGGAGCATCAGCGCGGTACCTATATCCATGTCAGTGGTGTTTGCCGTATTTATCTGTTTATCTATGTCATTAGCAAAGCAAGTCCAAAAAGCAGCCGAAAGATCAATGATACCGTGCAGTATTATGCAGGGCAGCAGATTACCTGTGCGGTAATATATCACCGCAAAAAGCACGCCGAAGAAGAAAGCGTATATCACCTGTGTTATCGTTGCGATAACAAGGGCGGGAGCAAATATGAGATTTGTGATGTGGACTGCGCCGAACACCGCTCCCGACATGAGCACCGCTTTGTATATGTCATTTTTGCTCTCACCGAAATACTTCCTGAATGAATTGAATATCAGACCTCTGTAAATGATCTCCTCGATCATTCCTACAGTCATATTGTATATGAAAAACAGCAATATCCAAGGCAGCGCCTGACCAAGACTTTTTTCGGGTGTCTGAAAGCTCAGGATAAACTGCGTTACGGCAGTGATGCATACAACAAGACCATACAGGAAAATGCCCTTTACAAGCTCCTTTTTCCCGATGCCTATCTTCATTCCGAACAGCTTTTTGATGATAAGGATAAATACTGCCGAAGCCGCGAGGTTTTCCACAGTGTTTACGATAGTTGACAGCTTTGTATCCGAAAACCATCCGGCGGGTATTACGAGCTTGTCGAAAATATTCCAGAATATCATATTTAAGATGATCACACCAACTGCCGAGATAGGTATCAGTATTTTGTTTTTCTCAAATGCCTTTTTCATGTCTTGTTCCTCCGTTGTCTCTTTATAAAATATCTTTCTGTAAATACATCAGAATGTCAGTTCTTCTGCATCTTAGCTATCTCGTGGACATATCCCGAAAATTCTTCCGAACGGGATTCCAGCAGACCGTGTGTGGCATCCTTCATTACAAACATCTCCTTTTCGGGAGCATTCACCTGCTCAAAGTATTCGCAGGCGAGCCAATAATTCGTCTGATAGTCCATATCGCCGTTTATATTGTAGTAGGGTACCTGATAATCAGTTTTGCCGAGAAGCGACAGCTTTGGTATTTCGCCTGAGCAGAAATCCATATACGGCTCAAATGATGCTTCACTGTTTTTGACATAGCCGATATAATCTTTGATCGTATAGTTCGGGTTGAACAGTATCGTAGTGTAGATGTTATAATCTGTACCGTCCTTCATCATGCCGTAGCCGTATCTGTCCATGATCTCGTTTCTTGCCTGAAAAGCTTCAACCGAGTCTGCATTGTCGGGAGACCATTTGGCAAGCAGTGCCTTTCCTTTCTCGTCGCCCTCGCTCCATTCCTGCGCCGCTTCGTAAAGTCTCTTTTCATTCTCCTGCTCGTCGATGAACTGTCCCGTGCCGATGAATGCGTCGTAGTATTCGGGATATTCAAGGGCTAAGTTTGCGCCGTACAGCGAACCCCACGAATGTCCCAGAAGAGTGATCTTATCCTTGCCCATATATTCCAGCAGGTATTCGGTCATTTCTTTTCCGTCCTGCATCATCATGTCAGCCGTTATGGTATCTGTCTTTGAGGTGTCGTAGCTTTTTCCGCAGTTTCTCTGATCCCATGTGACCACCGTATAAACGTCGCTCCACTTTCTTGTGAAGGCGTAATCAATTTGACTTGTTGCAGAACCGGGACCGCCGTGAAGATAAAGCAGTACGGGGTTGTCCTTATCCTGTCCGTAGATGTTGATCCACTGCTTCGTGCCGTTTATCTCAACAAGCATCGACTCGTTGATACCGCCGTCGGGTGTTCTTCCGTTTATCGTCCTGCCGATGATCCTGACAGCAAGCAGTATAACTATCGCCGCCACAAGCGTTATCAGCATCCCGAGAAGTATCTTTCCCGTTATCTTCATTGCCTTTTTCATCTTTTGTTCCTCCGTTTCGTTATTTATATGTTGTGTTCTACAATACTATACGCTGTATAGTATCCTCTATGTATGATATTATA
Organism: uncultured Ruminococcus sp.; assembly: GCF_946187255.1. Classification (GTDB taxonomy): domain Bacteria; phylum Bacillota; class Clostridia; order Oscillospirales; family Ruminococcaceae; genus Hominimerdicola. Next base: position 913 of record NZ_CAMHRZ010000300.1, on the reverse strand, counting down.
CGCCATATAATATTGTTTGTCAATAACTATTGCGTGATTTTGGTTAAATGGTTCAGAGATTATTTAAATAGGAGCGTTCGTTTGTGAGTGTTGCATATTTATTGATGTGCGGAGGTTTACGGATATATGTGTGAAAATGCATTTGAGCCGATTGATTATCTTGACGCAGTGTGATATAATTGATATATACTCGCGAAAGGAGAATGATACTATGAATAAAAACGAACGCTGTCAGGCACTGCCTGTTATTCGCACTCAAAAAGTTGATCGGAGGAAAGGCGGAATGAAAGATAATGTAATAACCCCATCTTCCCCTATTTACAGCGACGAAGTCAAAGCGTGGATAGACGCTTTTGATTCTCTTGGTCTTTCTGATAATGACTACATAACGAACAGCGATAAGATACAGCAGAAACCGATCGCCGATCTCACAAGAGATGAAACACTCACACTGATCACAGCTATTATCAGAGGTGAGCGCTTTTGCGAGGGCAGAATAGCAAAGGCTTTGGAAGACGGAACGCTTGAAGAACTGTGTGTTCATCTTCACGAGGTCACTAAACAGACAAAGACCAGCATACTTCTTTCCGATCTCTTGAAAAACAACGGCATTGACCCGAAAGATGTTGTGCTGATACGTCATGTATTGAGCAGAGATCACGCAAATACATGTTTCAAAAGTGGTTTTATCAAAGAGTATACTCAGATACAAGGATTGAACAAGCCGATGCTGAAATCATCGAAATACTGGATGGTCTTTATCAGCACAAGCGGAACAAATGCCAAGTTTTACTGTATGTACAGCTATAAGGGCTTTTCTCATATTTCAGAACATGAGATGCCGGCAGGTTTCCCATTTCCTGAGATGTACAGGGAAGATGCCAATTTGTACGAACTGGAAGAATCCGATCTT
>NZ_CAMHRZ010000299.1 GCF_946187255.1 uncultured Ruminococcus sp. | reverse complement strand
GGGAAGACGGCAGTAAGCTGAATCTGGCAAGGTTTGCATATCTTATTTCAAGAATGGCACCGGAGAACAAAGAAGATGCCGAAATATCGAAGAGATATTCGGATTTCAGACGCAGGATATACGGCTGGATAAACGATGATGAAGACAGAAGACAGCTGGTCACAGCTATATATCTGTATGTATATTCCGTAAGGGACAGTGAAAGGAATGAGGAATAATGTACGATAACAGATCACAGAAGAATTACAGCAATAACAAGCCATCTGCGCCCGTTAAGAAGCCTCCGCTGGATAAGCTGAGTTATGTTAAACAGGCGGAAAGTGTTATTCGTGATGAGATAATCAAGGATACGGGTAACAAAAATAATCCGAATAAACCCAAGTTGTCAACAAGCCAGATAAGAAATATCCTGACAATGACAAACGAGCTGTATAATACAGTAAGATTTGAAAAAGATGAAAAGCTCACCGATGAACTGCGCAGCCATATACAGTACACTAAGATGAAGATAGCATACAACGCAGGCCGTGAAGGCATAGTAAAAGATTTTGTTGAGAAGTCCTGCCTGATGCAGTACCTTGATGAAGTCGGAGACAGCCGTGACAAGCTGATAACCTTCTGCCATTATGCGGAAGCTTTGGTAGCTTATCACAAGTTCTACGGCGGAGACGATAAATAACAGGGGGGAGATAATTATGTATTCTAAGATAGCGATAACAGGAATGATCGAGACTGTAACAGGATTGCATATAGGCACAGGCGGAGAGTATTCGGCAATTGGTGCAGCGGATTCTCCTGTTATAAGAGATTCCTACGAGGGCAGACCCATGATACCCGGAAGCAGCTTCAAGGGAAAACTGCGCACACTGCTGGCAAGAGACATGGCTGAGTCATATAAAGAAATTGCAACAAACTATGATAATGACCGTCCCGAGATAATCTCGCTGTTTGGTTCAAGTGCGAAAGCAGGAAGAAAAAGCGGTCCGGGCAAGCTGATATTCTCGGATATGTTCATGAACAAGGAAAACATAAATGAGCTTTCAACTTTAGGCATAAATACCCCGACAGAGATAAAATTCGAGAATAACATAAACAGGCTTAGCGCTGTGGCAAATCCCAGACAGATCGAACGTGCCATAAGGGGCTGCCGTTTTGATATGAGCATAATATATGAGGTGCGCGAACAGGAGGACATAGTTCCCGATTTTGAGATGCTGACTCGCGGGCTGAAACTGATGAAATATGATTATCTCGGCGGACACGGTTCTCGCGGATACGGCAGAGTTAAATTCTGCGGGCTTAATGCGGAGTGCGTTATAGGCAACGACGACGGCGAACTCGATGAGATACTGGCTAAGTGCAGCGAACTTTTAAAGGATGTATGCGAATGAGATATGATCTTTTAAGGCTTGGATTCAGTACGCCCGTTCATTTCGGCGGCGGACGGCTGGATACAGCTGAGATGACATTTTGTGCGGACAGGCTGTTTTCTGCGATATGCATTGAGGCTCTTAAAAAGGGCGGAGAAGAATATCTTATGAAGATATACGACTATGTCAAAAGCGGCAGATTGCTGCTTTCGGACGGTCTGCCTTATATCGGGGATACCTACTATATCCCGAAGCCTGTTATACATATCGAGCATGATCGTGACGACAGCAGTTCTGTGCTGAAAAAGGCTTTCAAGAAGCTGTCCTATATCCCTGTTGATAAGATCGATGCTTTCATAAAGGGCGATATCGACCCCGAGTTTGAAAACAGGAAATTTTCCGAGATAGGCAGGTTTGGCAAGCGCTATCTTGTTTCTGTCAGGAACGGCGAGGAAGATTCTCTGCCTTATCGTGTGGGTGATTTCACGTTTGCCGAAAACAGCGGACTATATATTATCCTTGCCTGTGAGGACGACGACCTGTATTACGAGATGAGCGAACTTATCGAGGCTATCGGTTACAGCGGCATCGGCGGAAAGATATCTTCGGGAATGGGCAAGTTCTCGGTAAAGCCTAAGAAAATGCCCGAAGGCATCCTGCGGACTTTTGAGGGTGAACATAACAGGTATATATCACTCTCGGTGAGCATGGCTAAGAACGACGAACTTGAAGCTATCCTTGAAAATGCGGGATATGTCATGCTCAAACGCAGCGGGTTCATCAATTCCTATACCTATGCCGATAATTTTCAGAAGAAAAGCGACTTCTACTGCTTTGCGGCAGGGGCTTGCTTTGAGAAAAAATTCGAGGGCGATGTCTTCGATGTTTCACAGGGCGGGGCTCATCCTGTGTGGAGATATGCAAAGCCGATGCTGATGGGGGTGGATATCTGATGAGATATTATGACATCACAATTGAGACTATAGGTCCCGTACATATCGGCAGCGGAAAAGAGATATCCAAAAAGGAATGTCTGTATGTTCCGCAGGAAAAGAAGATATACATAATGGACGAAAAGAAGATGTTCAGCCGCATACTTGCACTGGGAAAACAGGAGAGCTTCACAAGATATCTCATGGACAGCAGGCAGAACAACCTCATGAACTTTGTGAGGGATAACAATATTTCCCCAAATGAATACAAAAAGTGGGCGGCTTATGTGCTTGATGATATAGGTGCTGTGAATGTGGGAAAAAGCAGGAGCAAGGGTGGGGGAGCGGATAATGTCCATGCGTTCATGAAGGATGCTTACGGCTGCCCATATATTCCCGGCAGCAGTCTGAAAGGGGCGCTGAGGACGGTTATACAGAGCTGTCTTGTGAATTACCGCATGGACAGCTTCCGCAGTGAACGAAATGATATCGAGACAGAGCAGTTCAGACGCAGACCAAGCTACCTCTCTAAAGCCAATCAAGAGATAGCGCAGAAGCTGTTCTACACACTGGAAAGACCCGATGCCAAACCCCACAACGCAGTTAACGACTGCTTTTCGGGGATAAGGGTATCCGACAGCGAACCGCTTTCGGTGAGTGACCTTGTGCTGTGCAGAAAGACCGATCTTCTGCCTGATTATGAAAAAGAGAATTCTATCTCGGTAAAGCGGGAATGTCTTAAACCCGGAACAAAGGTGAAATTCTCGCTGGAGATAGACGAGAGCCTTTTTGATATGGACAGCAAAAAGCTGATAAGCTATATCGACGATAATTATATCATGTACCACAATGCTTATCTGTTAATGTTCCCCGAAGAAGCCCAACACGCTCCACAAAAGGGCGAGCATCTTCTGTATCTGGGCGGAGGTTCGGGCTATGCCACAAAGACCACTGTATATCCGATGTATTCAGAGGACGATATAAACAGGGCGGTAAAGACCGTGCAGAAGATAATGGTGGATACTACATCCACAAAGCGTGACGGCGACCTGCACAAGCACCGCTTTGATCTTGAACGCTATGAGGTATCCCCTCACACGCTGAAGGTCGCTAAGATAGGTGGCAGGATATACGAAATGGGACTTTGCAAAGTTGACATTTCGGAGAAAAAATGATAGGATATCATTAAGGCAGGCTTGTCCCAGATTTTGAGCCGATGGCGCAGAATCGAGGTTTGCGGGTGATTTTTACAGCTTTTGAAGAACATTGCATAGCAAAAATGCTTTTCAGCCGCAAACCGCCGTTTCAGCCCATTGATTTCCGTGGCTTCAAGGGACAGGATTTATCTTATGTATTCCCCGACAGGGGACGGAAACCAGTACTGCGAGAAATACCAACGTTTCATGATAAGCCAAAATTTATCTTATGTATTCCCCGACAGGGGACGGAAACTGCTTTAAGCTAGCTTTAAGCTGGACATTGTGATGATCCTCATTTAACTTATGTATTCCCCGACAGGGGACGGAAACACCTCGTATGTTTTACCGTTCTTGACTTCAATAGCCATAATTTATCTTATGTATTCCCCGACAGGGGACGGAACAACGATACTTTTTATAGG
>NZ_CAMHRZ010000298.1 GCF_946187255.1 uncultured Ruminococcus sp. | reverse complement strand
GACTATATCACATTAGCAGGCTTAGATTATGACAAAGATGAAGACAGCAGGATCGCGGTAGTTGCAAAAAAGATAAAGGGAACTATATATGAAGAACCCTCGCAGGAAACGGACGGGACAACAGATAACGGTAAAAATAGTACAGTACACAAGACTGTGGAAAAGAGTGACGATACCAAAGACCTGAAGGACAGGGCAAAAGAAGATATACGCAGCAAATTAGCGGAAGAATACCCCACACAGACGATATACAGGATCAACGATGACAGGTATATCATCTCCGATAATGGCAAAGGCGCTGAAAAAACAATGATCTATGATGCGTCCTCCGATTCCGTAATATTCACCCTGAACGGCAATGAATCTGTAATTGATGTATTTGAAGATAAATTCGGCACATACAAATTTGTGAGTGCAGGAAATAACGAGTATGCGATCCTTGATGTAACGATATTCGATGACAGCGGCAATATTCTGTATAAGTACGAGATCGACACCAAAGCAGCGGGTATACTGAACGGTGTTGAGAATGATTCCAAAATGCACGTTTCACCCGACGGCAAAACTCTGGTTTACAGAAATATAGAGTACATCAAAGATGATAGTTCTTTAGATATAGTTGATCATTTCATTTGCTTTAAATATGAGGATCAGAAGAACCCTGTAAATATCGCGGATTATCGAGGATGTTTCTATGCTTATGATTTTGCGGTATCAAACGATATGCTAATTGTGGATCACTCTACCGAAGAATACAACAGATCGACAGACCTTTACAGCCTGGATACAGATAGTAAAGACAATACAGCAGCACTCGATGTATTTGGCACTGCTGCCGGACATTTCCCAAAATATATCCCGAAAGGTGACAGCATCCTCTGTGTTATCGAACGCAATAATACCCTGTTATCTATAAAGCCCGACGATAACGGTGATATCAAGTTGGGTGATAAGACCTATACAATAACAGAATATGAACTTGCAGGTACAGAGGATGGCAATAAGACTAATGCGACTATCTCCGACAGCGGCAGATACGCTGCCAGCGTTTACAGCACCGATGACAACAAGCTGGTATTCACTTTGTATGAGATAGACGATGATAATGTGACAGAGTTAAAGACCATCAAAAAAGACCTTGCTGATCCCGAATTTGAGGTACTGTTAAGTGCTGATCTCAACGAACAGACAGGTGAGTTCTCTGTACGCAGGATCATAAAATCAAATGAAATAGTCACCGCAGACCGGATCGACAGCGTAAACTTCTTTGAATAACCGATAACCAGCAAAATATTTCTCCCCCATATATAAAGTCCTCTGCCTGTTATGTCGGACAGAGGGCTTTTTGACTGCTTGATATCATACAAATAATATGACCGGCTTCACTTGAATAGTGAAACCGGTCAGTTGTTATATTCGATCAGTTAAACCGGCATATTATATGATCATTCGGTCATCATAGGTTCGATATAATAGCCCATACCATCATCCGTGTAGACGTAATCGTCTTCAGCCTGCTGTGTATCCTCCTGACCGTCGTCCTCGCCGTAGCCGCCGTCATACTCATAGCTGCTGCTGTCTTCATCGGGCTGAGAACTGCTGTCATCGGGATGGCTCTCATCGGTGACCGCAGGTTCTTTCTTTTCAACAGGTGCGGGCTTATTGGAAGTCAGCTGACCCGCCGTGAGCCTGGCGCCGTTGCTGTCGATAACTCCCAGCTCCTTAGCTGTTTCTATCATCCCGTTGCCTATTGCACGAGCGTAGGCTTCCATATTGGCATCCAGCAGCTGATTATCGATACTGTTGGTAACGTATCCCATTTCAAGGAGTATGCTGGGCATTTTGGTAAGCTCGTTGACTTCGTAATTGACCTTGCTGTCATAGGGATAACCGCCGCGTACACCCTTGTTTTCGGAGATGCCTATCTCCTCCAGCTTAGCCATTATCTTTTGAGCAAAAGCATTGTCAGTATCGGGAGCAGCGCTGTTTATCCATGCTTCAAAGCCGTGAATATCACTGCCCGCTACATCGGTACTGCTGCGGTGTATGGATATATAAATATCCGCACCCTGATCGTTCGCAATATTGCATCGGTCGGTAACTTTAACATAGCTGTCGTCTGTTCTGGTCATTATGACCTTAACTCCGCAGCTTTCAAGATAATCCTTCAATGCAAGAGATATCTTTAATGTATCATCCTTTTCGCTCCTGCCGTCGGCAGCCACATTGCCTTTATCAAAGCCGCCGTGAGCGGGGTCTATGCATACCGTTAGCTCAATGCCCGCATATTCGGTATCAGCTTCCTTGTTGCTGGGCTCTGCGTAATAATCGTCCTCGCTGTTTTCGGGAACAGATGTGACTGTCACCGAATTCTTTTCGGGCTTTTTTCCCTTGCCTTTACCTGCAATAAGCATTATCAGCTTGACGATACCGACTATAATGAGCACGAGAATGATCAATGCGATTATTATCCTGCCCCAGTATATCTTTACTTTTTTCTTCTTTGACTGAGCTCTGCGGGGCATACGCCCATATACCTCATAGAACTCCTCATCAGTCATTTTATACATCAAAACAACTCCTGTAGATCGCCGTACTCAGGATCATTCGACCAGCGTTCTCTCGTCACAATACTCACATTCGAGCATGGTGCTGTCACCTCTGAAATAGTGCGGCAGATAAGTTTCCTTGTGTGTTATGCAAAGCGGATTTGAACACTTCTGATGCCTGTGTACCTTGCCGGTTATCAGCGGCACCTTCATGGTGCTGTTTTCAAGCATCGTGAGTATAAGCGCCATCCTGACATACATACCGTACTTTGCCTGCTTGAAATACATTGCTCTGGGATCATCGTCTACCTCGACCGCGATCTCATCGACTCTCGGCAGCGGGTGCATGACTATCATGCTATCCTTTGCCTTAGCCATTTTCTTCTTGTCGAGGATATAACAGCCCTTTTGCTTTTCATACTCCTCTGGACTTGAAAAGCGCTCGCGCTGTATCCTGGTCATGTAAAGAACATCCAGCATACCCACCGCATCGTCAAGGGAAGATACCTCCTTATAGGGATGGCCGCCTGCCGAAAGAACATCCTTGATGTATGCAGGAAGTGCCAGCTCGGGTGTTGATATCAGAACAAAGCTGGTCCCCTTGAAGCAGGACATGGCTTTTATCAGCGAGTGTACCGTTCTGCCGTTTTTGAGATCACCGCAGAGACCTATGCAAAGACCCTCAAGAGTGCCTTTTTCTTCTTTCAGCGTCAGCAGGTCGGTGAGCGTCTGTGTAGGATGCAGATGACCGCCGTCGCCTGCATTGATCACAGGGCAGTCAGCTGTCAGCGCAGCAGCCTTTACAGAACCCGCAACAGGGTGTCTCATGACCATAATATCCGCATAACCCGAAACGATCTTGGTCGTATCCTTGATATTCTCGCCCTTAGCCACAGAGGATGTAGCAGGATTGTCAAAGCCTATGATAGTGCCGCCCAGACGAAGCATAGCTGTCTGGAAAGACATCTGCGTCCTTGTGGAAGGCTCATAGAACAGTGTGCCCATGATCTTTCCCTTGCAGCTTTCGGAATATGCCGCAGGGTCAGCCATGATCTCATGTGCTTTATACAGCAGCGCTTCCCACCACTTGACGGGAAAGTCATTAAGATCGATAAGATTAAGGTTATTGTAGATATTTGCCATACAAAACATCCTTTCTTCTGCTCGTCAATTGATCCATACTGTTTTATTATAACACATTTTTCGGAAAAAGTAAAGACACGCACACAAAAAAGTATCTTTAATTTTTCACGATACATGGGTGAGCGGGATAACAAGAAACGGACAGCCGTCCACAGAGAACGGTCTATCCGTATTTTCGTGTATTCATCTGTTGTAATAAAAATACATCCCGTTGATAAGGTCGGGCAATGAATCTGCTATCGGTTCTTCACTGACAAATCTGTCTCCGTCATAGGC
>NZ_CAMHRZ010000297.1 GCF_946187255.1 uncultured Ruminococcus sp. | reverse complement strand
GGAAGGATTATGGTATAATGGTATGGCACGAAACACTGAATATACTATATGATAATACAGGCGATTGTAAAAGCAGAAACCGGCAAGAAGTAAGGAGAAAGAAAATATGGTTCAGGTAACAATAAAAGGCGAAGAGTATTCCGTCAAAGGTACATTTGATTTCGGCTATATCGGGCTGTTTCGGGACAAACAGATCGACCTCTACAATTTGGAGGAATCTGTTCTGGTTCCGGAGGAATACCGCTAAGGAGAACTGTGGGACAGAGCGGCAAAGACTTTCGGGATCAATGGAACATCGGACGAAGCAGTTTCCGAAGCACTGACACTTTATATCAACAACTTTGAAGCAAAAGTGCAGAAGCATATCCGGGAAATCAATAATAACCTCATTGCGAAAATGGCGGAACAGTGGGAAGACTGCGGAACACCGTTTTGGGAGGCAAGCGATAAGCTGTTTCTGCCGGAGCGCATGGCGGAATTTGAGGCAATTCATGAAACAGACGAGTTCGACAGTACGATTTCGCGAATCGTGGTTAACTATATCGACAAGCCGAATAACGGCACCAAGGAAAAGATCGACGCGGAAGCAGCAATGCGGCGGCTATTCCCGCAGTTTGACTGGGACAAATTTCTCAGCAATATAAAGCCGCACTGTGTATGCCCTGAATTTAACGGCAATATGGGCTTTTGTATCAATGACGGATTCGGTTCACATATTTTTTGCTCTGCGGTTGCCGAGCTGGATGAGGAACTGCGGTTCCTGCGCTGGGACAATATGTAAATAAATTATATAATGCCTTCGGAATTCGAGGCAAAAAGGTTACGGAGGCAGTATGATGCTTCCAGCTGCGGCTCACTTCGGTGAGTCGTTATTTTTTTGCCCGTTTTGACTTGATGAAATGGAAGGATTATGGTATAATGGTATTGTAAGAAAAGTGGATAGGGGTGGAATAAATGAAAAGCAATATACATAAAAAATGACTTTTGAAGACAGCACTGAAAAGCAATGGATAAAAAGCTGTTTCAAAGGGTGGGCGCGTGATAAAAGGAAAAATCGCCGGTTGTTCCGCAGAAGAATGGATGAACAGTGCCGGAAAGATACAGATAGTTCCGATTTGCAGAAGCACGATTAAAGAATACTACTCCAAAATCCTTAGTAGTAAAACACCCTGTGTTTACTGCCATTTTTACTACTAACGATGTCCTTAGAATGCCGCAATTTGCCGCGATTTGCGGTATTCGCCCCGAATTGTGACAGGATCACTACACCTGTTTGTCAAAGAATACAAGGGCAAATCACGGCAAAACACGTCAAATCACGGAGGTTTCAGGCTATGATAAAAGTTATGTTTGTTTGCCACGGCAACATCTGCAGATCGCCGATGGCTGAATTTACAATGAAAAAGATCGTATCCGATGGGGGATACAGCGATGAGTTCTATATCGTTTCAAGTGCCACAAGCACCGAAGAACTTGGAAATCCTGTATATCCTCCCGCAAAAGCCGAACTTGCAAAACACGGTATCGGCTGTGCGGGTAAAACAGCAATACAGCTCAAAAAGTCGGACTATGATAGATACGACTATTTCATCGGCATGGATACCGAAAACATACGCAATATGAACCGTATCTTCGGCGGTGATAAAGACGGCAAGATATATAAACTCCTCACATTTGCAGGTCGTGGGGATGATGTTTCCGATCCTTGGTACACCCGCGATTTCGGCAAAGCATATTATGATATCGAGGGGGGCTGCAAGGCGCTTTTCGATAAGCTGACAGAGGAACTGTGATAAAATGATATCAAATATCGCCGTGCGGAAAACTTAATTTCTGCGCGGCGCTTTTGTTTATCGCTTTTGCAATACAAAGAGCATTCAATTGACTTTTTCTGCTTTTCATGTTACAATATTTGTGATATATCATCTTATAAATGAATAAAGCGATATGCAGATCGATATGGGGGGATATAATGAAAATTCTTATCGCTGAGGACGATAAAGACCTTCGGAAACTGCTTTATGAACAGCTTACCGGTGAGGGATATCAGGTGACGGCAGCAGCCGACGGGCTGGAAGCCTATGAAATATTTAAGACCGAAGCCCCCGATATGGTCCTTCTTGATGTGATGATGCCCTTTATGGACGGCTTTTCACTTCTGACAAAGATACGCGAGACATCTCAAATGCCCGTGATATTCCTGACAGCAAAGGGTGATGAGAGCGACAAGGTCAGCGGGCTACGGCTGGGGGCGGACGATTATCTTGTTAAACCCTGGAGCCTGAATGAACTGCTTGCAAGGATCGAGGTACAAAAGCGGCATATCAGGCAGAACACCACTGCCGAAGTAATGACTGCGGGCGATCTCCGAATGGATTTCGCTAACGGTATTATCGAGAAAAACGGCAAGCCCGTAAACCTTAATGCAAAGGAATATCACATACTTAAATATCTCTCCGAAAACTCGGGCAGAGTGGTGACTAAAAAGCAGATATATCAGGCGGTGTGGCAGGAAGAATATGCGTATGATGATAACACTGTCATGGTGCAGATATCCCACCTGAGGGCTAAGATAGACGATGAACAGCACAAGCACATCGACACGCTTGTGGGCATCGGATACAGGTTTCACTAAATGCTCATGAAAAAGAATAAAAATAATGATCCGCGAACTCTGCTGAGATACAGATTTTTCACTGTTGCCGCTGCGATGATAGGGCTGTCTCTCCTGCCGGTCATATTGTTTCTCATCATTACGCTCGCATATCAGGCAGACCCCGCAAAACATATCTCCGCGTCGAAAAGGCTCATGCCGCAGGCGTGTGATGTTGACGTTTCGGACTATATAGCCGACGGCGGAAGTGCGATGATAGTGGACAACGAGCTGAATGTCACGCTATTGGGCGGAAAGCCGATATGGGATAAGGCGGCATTTTCCGAGACCGAATGGGCGGATTTTCTGACGGGTATAGACAATTTGTCGGGATATGATTACGATATTGCCTATCATAGCGGCGATGACGGATACTGGCTCATTATGAGGAAACCCGAGTCGGTAGTGATGATCTTTTCGTTTTATTTCAATCCAGAAGCAGAGAATTTCACAAAGGATATAATCATTTTGATCGGTATATTCCTTGTATATTTTGCGGCGGTCGCGGCTTTTGTGATACATTATTCCAAGCTGACGGCAAACGAGATAAAAGCCCGCGAGGAACTTCTTCACGGCGAGGAAGAAAAGCGTATGCTGCTGGTCTCGGAGATTTCCCACGACCTTAAAACGCCCCTTGCAAGTGTGCTTGGATACAGCGAGATGCTCCTCTCAAAGGACATTGACGGGCAGAAACAGCGTGAATATCTGCAAAGCATATACGATAATTCGGTGCGGTCGAACAATATAATGCATTCGCTTTTCATGTATTCAAAACTGGGAAGTGCCGGCTTCAAGCCTAATACGGAGCGCACTGATATATGTGAATATACAAGGGAGATCATTGCCGAATATATCCCGATATTTGAGGATAAGGGTTTTGGGTATGAACTCGATGTACCGGAAAGCGAAATATATATAAATATCGATAAAGAACTTTTCAGAAGGGTATATGACAATCTGATCGAAAATGCGATGAAATACAATAAAGCAGGCACTATAATAATGATCGGTGTTGAGGTTAAGAGCTCATCGGTCGAAATAACGGTCGCAGATAACGGTATCGGTATCCCCGCCGAACATATCGACAGGATATTCCAGCCGTTTTTCAGGGCAGACAGTACTTCGGCAAACCGTGACGGCAGCGGTCTCGGGCTTGCGATAGTACGTCAGATAGTCACTCTGCACGGCGGAGAGATATCATATATCGGAGATGATGGGGGTTGTAAATGGCTCATAAAACTCCCGACAACCTAATAATAACCACAAGGCAGTATCGCGAATGAGGTGCTGCCTTATATTATCGGGAATATAAAAATTTAAGGTGGATTTAAGACCGT
>NZ_CAMHRZ010000296.1 GCF_946187255.1 uncultured Ruminococcus sp. | reverse complement strand
ATATTGGCGGCTTTTAACGGTATATGTTAATCTTGCAACATCAAATTATGATTTAGCTTAGCAGTTGTATAAAATACAATGCCCCGAAGCACTTTGAAGTGCTTCGGGGCAAAACTTCTATATGGGTATCTGTTTTATCTCCGCAGCTTTTTTATGCGCAAACGTACGGAGATGCACTGCACACTCCGCTCGTTTTTCATTATGCCGACTGAGACGTATACAACTCGTAATACGCGCCGCGTTTTTCCATCAGTTCATCATGGGTACCGCTTTCAAGGATACCCTTTTCGTCGATATACATTATCCTGTCACAGTTGCGTATAGTTGACAGGCGATGTGCGATGATGAATGAGGTGCGTCCCTCCAGCAGACGGTCAAGCCCCTTCTGGAGCAGTGCTTCCGTCTTTGCGTCTATGGAGGAGGTCGCTTCATCCAGCACAAGTATCTTCGGGTCGCTCAGCAGAGTCCTTGCAAAGCATATCAGCTGCTTTTCACCGCCCGACAGCTTGCTGCCGCGTTCGTTGACTTCGGTTAGATAGCCCTTTTCCATACCTCTGATAAACTCATCCGCACATACAGTCTTTGCCGCTTGACGTACCTCTTCATCGGTGGCATCCAGCTTTCCGTAGCGGATATTATCCTTTATCGTGCCGCTGAATATGAAGCTGTCCTGAAGCATTATGCCCATCTGGGAACGCAGAGAACTCAGGGTCACATCCGATACGGGCACTCCGTCAACTTTGATGCTTCCCTGCTCAACATCGTAAAAGCGCGAGATAAGCGAAACTATCGTGGATTTGCCCGCACCTGTGGGTCCCACGAGAGCTATGCTCTCACCGGCTTTAACATCGAAGGAAACGTGTTCAAGTACGTTTATATCCTTTTCATACCCGAAGGTAACATCATCAAAGCTGACTTTTCCTGTTATCTCGCCCAGCTCGCCTGCACCCTCCTTGTCGGTTATGGTGACAGGTTCATCCAGCGTTTCAAATATCCTTTCGAGATAGGCTATATTATTTATGAAGTTGTTCATAATATTGGAGATATTCATTATCGGCTGCCAGAAGCGTCCTGCATAGCCTGTCATAGCTGCCAGCACCCCCAGTGATACAGTCTCGCGGGGAAGCACCAGCAGTCCCACCACGAACAGTGACGCTCTTATCAGCGTTGATATATTATCGGTGGCAGGCCATACAAGGTTAGAGAATTTTACCGCCCTCATCCATGCCTTACGGTATTTGCCGTTGAGGGTATCATATATCTCCGCGTTTTCTTCCTCACGGTTGAACACCTGAGTTATACGCGCACCCACGATATTTTCCTGGAGATACGCATTCATGTTCGATGACTTGTTGGAAACATCCTGCCAAGCCCTACGCTGCTGCTTCTTGATGGCGAACATGACCAGCACGAATATCGGCAGACCAGAAACAGCCACGATAGTCAAACGCGGACTTACTATCAGCATGAATACAAGGATGAATATCATGTTGAGTATTTCCATGATGAAATTGATGATGCCGTTTGAAAGCATATCCGACACTGAGTTGACGTAGTTTATCACACGGATCAGTATCTTTCCGTGAGGACGCTCGTCATAGTATGTGAAGGGCAGCTCCTGCAAATGAGCAAACAGATCCTCTCTTATGTCGAATATTATATTCTGTCCGACTATGGTCATGATCCTGCCGCGGATATTCCCCAGCACCGCAGCCAGCACCGTTGACCCCAGCAGTGCAAGTCCCAGCATCATGAGCTCTTTGATGTCCTTGTTGGGAACGCTCACATCCAGCGCCCGCTGTGTTATCAGGGGTCCCACCAGCGCGAACACCGCTGCCGCCATGCTTATCAGAAGGGATATTATCATCTTGCCCTTGTACTTTTTTATGTAGACGTATGATCTTTTGAGGTGGGTAAAGTCAAAAGGAGTTTCAAGCTGTTCATCAACATCGTATTTGTTCCTTGCCATTATACCCTCACCTCGCTTTCCGCGGCACAGTTGATGCCGCTTTGCAGCTCATATATCTGCTTGTAATAACCGTCTCTTCTAATCAGTTCCTCATGGGTACCCATATCCGCTATCCTGCCGCCGTTGAGTATTATTATCCTGTCGGCATTTTTGGATGAGGATATCCTCTGGGCGATGATTATCTTGGTACATTCATGGTCGAGCCCGCCGTTCAGACTTTGCTGTATATAATGCTCTGTTTCCATATCCACCGCAGAGGTGGTATCATCAAGTATGAGCACCGCAGGCTTTATGGCTATCGCCCTGGCAAGAGATATACGCTGCTTCTGTCCGCCCGACAGACCCACGCCGCGCTCACCGACAATGGTATCATACTTATCCGGCAGCTTTTCTATAAAATCACTGGCAGCGGAAAGCTCAGCGCATCTTCTGACGTAGGCTTCCTCCATGTCGCTGTCACCGTAGGCAATATTGCTGTCGATGGTATCCGAATAAAGCAGAACATCCTGCGTTGCTATACCTATCCCTCTGCGAAGAGTGTGCAGCTTGTGCATCCGCACGTTTTTGCTGTCCACCAGCACCTCGCCCTTGTCGCAGTCGAAAAATCGGGGTATAAGATTTATCAGCGAAGTCTTGCCGCTTCCTGTCTCGCCCATTATGACCACAGTCTCGCCCGCGTTTATCTTGAAGCTGATATCATCCAGAATCTTCTTGTCACCGATAGAGAAGGATACATTCCTGAATTCGATATCGCCTTTCAGCTTGTCCTTGTTTTCCTCAGCATCGTCACGGTCAACTATTATGGGTGCTTCGTAGTATATCTCTATAACCTTGCTTGCCGATGCCATGAAACGCTGAAAATCGTTGACATAGTTGCCCATATTCCTCATGGGGTTGCTTACTGCCCAAAGAAGTCCCGAGATAGCAACATACTGTCCCATGGTGAGGTGCTGACGTATCATGAAATATCCGCCGCACATCAGCAGTATCACGCTGAGTGCGCCCGCCGCAACGTCGATGAAGGGGTGATATTTCAGCCATACCATAGCCGCCTTAATATTTGCACTGCGGTATTCCTCATCCTTTTCACGGAACTTTTCCTTCTCGAATTCCTCTCTCGCAAAAGCCTTGACTACGCGGTTGCCGGAGATATTCTCCTGCGCCGCCGTATTCAGTGCTGAGGACGACTCTCTCACACTGCGATAGGCAGGTCCCGCATGACGGGAAAACAGCCTTGTAACGAAGAATATCACGGGAGTCATGGCCAGTATGCACAATGCAGTGCGCCAGTCTATGGTGAAGAAGTATATTATCGATGCCAGGAACAGCGCGATGCTTTCCACACAGCCCTTTATGACCCAGGATACCATATGCCTCACCATATCCAGGTCGCCTGTGAGTCTCGTCATCAGGTCACCTGTGCGGTAGCGGTCGTAGAAATCCATATCCTGGTTTTCTATCTTGCGGAAAAGATGTGTACGCACCTTGTATATCATGCCCTGAGATGCTTTCTCATAGTACATATTACAGGTATACTGCAATGCCGTTCTCAGCAGTGTGAAGCCTATCATGCCGATGATGAGAAGTATCAGCAGTTCCCTTTTTTCCTGCAGATTCTTCTCTGCGTTTTCGTTTGAAATGAATGTGTCTATTATTCTCGACTGAAAATACGGTGATGTCACATAAAGCCCGTTGCACGCCACCGAAAGTATCAGCGCGATGATATAAGCCGCGCGGCTTCCCTTCATGTTCACCCAAAGCCATCTCAGTTGAAGCATAGCTGTCCTCCCTTTAATACTCCGTTTTTAGTCCGTCATGTAATTACTAATTATATCATATAAATCTCGGATTTGAATAGGATATACTATTTTTTTCTTAACATATCCTATTATAATTTTCATTGGCGTATATTTCCGAATCGTTACGAAATCGATTTCTACGCATTATTCCTGCCGTTTTGCGTCGTATACGATTTACGCTTTCTATTCGGACAAAAG
This sequence comes from uncultured Ruminococcus sp., assembly GCF_946187255.1. Lineage (GTDB taxonomy): Bacteria > Bacillota > Clostridia > Oscillospirales > Ruminococcaceae > Hominimerdicola. The sequence continues at coordinate 53 of NZ_CAMHRZ010000296.1, read as the reverse complement.
AAAAAGACCTTCATTTTGAAGGCCTTAGTCTTAGCGAACGCGGTCACGTCCGC
>NZ_CAMHRZ010000295.1 GCF_946187255.1 uncultured Ruminococcus sp. | reverse complement strand
AAGAAACGAAAGTTTCAGAGAGGGGCTTGGGGACAGCTTTTATTCAAAGAGATTTATCTCAACAGGCTTCACAATACGCAGGATAAATTACCGTTTATAGCAATACACAATCGAATTGGGATCACAAAAAAGACCGCACCCGTTGCAAGGTGCGGTCGTATTTATTGTACGAAATATCGTACTTTTATTTTTCTCTCAGATATGCTTCCAGCCTGTATATGGGCATACCCATATCCGAGAAACGCTTTTCGTATTCGGTGACGATATTGTCCTCAAAGCCGCTGTTGTGCAGGTCAAGGGAGATGTTCCTCAGCCCGTAGCCGTTCTCCGAGAACTGTTCCAGCGAGAACTCAAAAAAGTGCATATTATCGGTCTTCTGGTGGATATCGCCGCCCTCTGCCAGAATGCGCCTGTATATTTTAAGGAATTCTCCGTGAGTGAGCCTGTGGTTGGCGTAGGTGTTTTTGGGGTAGGGACAGCTGAAATTCAGGTATATGCGCCTTATCAGTCCTGCGGGTATGAAGCAGTCGAGGTATCTTGCATTTCCCCGCATGAAGCGCACGTTGTCAAGCCCCTCTTTTATCACAGTCTCCGCCGCATCCACTATTACGTTGGAGCTTACCTCCACCGCCAGAAAATTCACATCAGGCTCACGCTTTGCCAGCTCGCGGATGAACTGTCCCTTTCCGCAGCCTATCTCCAGTTCAACGGGGTTATCGTTGCCGAATATGCCTGAGATATCCAGCAGGTCGCGGTCATCCTTTACGGAAAAATCCAGCACATCGCGGTCGAGATAGAGTATCCTGTCACCGCAGGCAGCCAGTCTTTCCTCAAGATTGTTTTTTCTTCGCATTCTCATACTATTACTTCTCCTTACTATCCACAAAAACGTACACTTGCCCTGCCTGTATCAGCGTCTTCCCTTGAAAAACGAAGTCCTGCGCCCGACTTTAAGATGATGCAGGAAATAGTCCTCATCGCTGGTCACACGTTTCCATTCGGTGGCGGAACCTGTCAGCGGGTCGCCGTAGGGGTAGACAGAAAGCATTATCTCGGGCATATCCTCACCCTCGAACAGGGGGGTCACACGGAAGGTCAGCTGTGTGGAGAGAACTCCCAGAAATTCCTCCTCCGTCTTTGCCACAGTGGGGTCGTACTCTTTAAGCACCAGTTTGTCAAATTTTGCCTGATACAGCTTTTTGCCGTCATTTTTCGTCACCAGCGGCAGGTCGTAGCGTTCGGGGATGACTTTACCGTCCACGTTTTTCAGGAAGACAAAGTCCGTGAACCTGACGCGCCCGTTATCCACCGCACCGCCCGAAAGCGTGACGCAGATACCCGCATTTGAAGCGGCACCGATATTCTGGAGACTGAACGAGTAGGGCAGACGGTTTATCATGATCTCGCCGCAGCTTATCATTTTAAGATAGGGCTTGCCCGATGCCACATGATCGCCCAGTATCTCCTTTATCTCATTTATCCTTTTGTTTTTGCTTTTACTCATACTTCAAACAACACCTTTGTTCCGCCGCAATTTCTAATGGTGAGCACATGGCAGGCACCCTCACCGAATACTCTGTCCATGCCCTCTCTGAATGTTTCCAGCTTGTTTTCGGGAACGAAAGCCTGAATAGTTCCCGCAAAGCCGCCGCCGTGAACTCTGCAAGCGCCCTCGCCTGCCAGCAGCTGTTTAGCCAGATAAAGCGCCACAGTAAGTCCCTGTTCGCGCACATTGACAGCCGCGAATATATTTTGCAGATAAGCAAGCGAAGACTCGCCGCTCTCGTTTATCAGCCGCAGGAACTCCTTGAAGTCGCCCTTTTCCAGTGCAGCCGCCTGTTTTGCGACGCGCTGGTTCTCATCAAAAAAGTGCAGCGCTCTCAGTACCGCTCTGTCGCCGCATTTCTCCCTGAGTGCTGGCAGGTTCTCCATCACGGTCTCCTTATCGATCTCGCGCAGTACGGTCTTGCCGAAATACTCTGCCACGCTTTTCATCTCGGGGGGGATAGCCGCATATTCGGGGGTAAGATCGGCGTGACTGCCCTTTGTATCGATTATGCACAGCTTGTGTCCGCTTTCCTCAAAGTCGTAATTCACGCACTGTATCAGCGGTTCTTCCTTGTCCTTGAAATCTATGGTGATAAGTCCGCCCACCGATGAAGCCATCTGATCCATTAGTCCCGATGGTTTGCCGAAATGCACGTTCTCGGCGTACTGTGCCAGCTTTGCTATCTCCACATCACCGACTTTGCCGTCGTTGTAAAGTCCGTTGAGTATGGTGCCGATTATGACCTCATAAGCCGCAGAGGACGAAAGCCCCGAGCCCTGCAATACCTCAGAAGTCATATAAGCCTTGAATCCACCGAGTTTGAAACCCTTATTCTTGAAGCCGTCAGCCATTCCCCTTATCAGTGCGGAGGAGGTATTCTTCTCATCCTCACGCGGTTCGGTGTCGCAGATATCCACCACATCGGCAGGAAAGCCCTCTGACTTCACGGTGATATAGCCGTCCTCTGTGGGGGTCACAGCCGCGATGATATCAAGGGAAACACCCGCCGCCAGCACACAGCCCAGATTGTGGTCGGTATGGTTCCCGCCGACTTCGGTGCGCCCCGGTGCGCAGAAAAACGCGGTGGGCTTTGCGGCGAACAGCTTTTCAAATTCTTCCGCCGCCTTTGCATAGCGTTTCAGCTGATATTCAAATCCGTCTGCCGTATAGATCTTTCCCATTGAAAGTGTCTTCATACCGATATCCTCCGATCAATACTCACTGTATCCCCCTTGCGGGACATTATTATATCATTATACTATATAACGTCTTTTTTTTCAAGGGGTTTTGCTCCGTATTTATTGACTTTTTAGCGGCAGGGTGGTAAAATTATCCAAGAGAGGAGTGTTTTTGGCATGAAAAAACTTTATTTGCTGACAGCGGCGGCTGTTCTGCTGACGGGATGCGGAGCGGTCGGCGGAGATAACGGAGATAGTCCCGCTGGAACAACAGCGATGACAGCGCCCGATACAGACGGCAAAACGCCCTGTGTGCTGGTGGATTCGGATAACAGCATAATGACCTCCGACGGCAGGATAACGGAGAGTTTTGTGTACTATTTCCCCGATGAAAATACCATAGCCGTTGATGTCACCGTCACAAATCACGGCGAGCACTCTGTAACGCTGGACTGCCGCCCGCATATATGGGCTGAGACCGACCTTACGGAGGAAGCGCTTAATATCGCGTGGACTATGGAATTTTCCCCCACCACCATACCCGCAGGCGAAAGCACCGTCATGACGGCAGAGTTTGACCTGCTGGAGGAGGGCTGGTCTGAGGTGTATGCCCATGTGAACCTGCGTGCGCAGCTGGAGACCGACGGCGGCTATTATGACCCCTCTTCGGTCACTATCGACTTTACAGCGCCTGCCGAGGGTGTGTGAATAGGGCTGTACTTCGCTTTAGTGTGCTAAAATTCGCAATTCTCGCAAATTCTCGCAAGGCTTTTTTGCGAAATAAAAACCCCGAAACTACGCGGCTTCAGACCTGTTTTTGTAAATTTCGCAATTTTCGCAGGGGTTTTGGGGAAAATAAAAAAACATAGAATAAATGGTATAATATGGTAAATTTAATTTTTTTTTTACTATAAAACCCTTGCGAGAATTGCGAAAAACTCTTTTTTGCCCCTCAAAGCCCGTAAAATCGGGCTTTTAATTCTCGCAAAACCGACTGAGAGATATTGAGAGAATTGCGATCAATTACATTTTCACTATTCCGCTGACGATGGTGTGTGTCATGCAGCTGTCTTTTGCTTTAGTGCATTAAACAATAATTCGTATTTTTTCGTAATTATTCGTAAGGCATTTTTACGAAATATTATCCCCGAAACTACGCGGTTTCAGCCCCCTTTTTGAATATTTCGTATATTTCGCAGAGGTTTTGGGGAAAATAAAAATGCATAGAATAAATGGAAAAGTATGGTACTTATAATCATGGTATATATAATAAATGGTATAATATGGTAAATG
>NZ_CAMHRZ010000294.1 GCF_946187255.1 uncultured Ruminococcus sp. | reverse complement strand
TGTTATCTACCCAGCCCGCAATGCCGTACTTTTCGGCTCTGTTTATTTTGTTCCAGCTGAGTTTTACCGAGTTGTTGCCCTTTTTAAAAATGACCTTCGGGAGCTCGTCCAGAACTTCATGGGCAAAATTATTATTCCTTGCGTATCTTTCACCGGCAGTGTTTTGGTAGCAGTATATCTTGAAATCTTTTGACATGGTATTCCCATATTTGTCATAGCCCAATGCTTTCATACCGATAGTAGTTACACTCTTCGGAACAGTCACAGACTTTAGTGAATCGCAGCCAAAGAATGCAGACTCATCTATTGTTGTAACATTCTTCGGAATGACTATGGATTTAAGTGCGGTACACTTACAGAATGCAGCAGGTTCTATCATAGTCAGACTGTCGGGAAGATCTACCTCACGAAGATTATCACAGCCATAGAATGCCCACTTTGCTATCGAAACCACACTTTCGGGAATATGTACAGCTTCAAGCGAATGATTTTCATAGAATGCAGTATATGACAGCGAAGTCACACTGTCGGGAATGGTGACTGTTCCCGTTGCAGTCTTTCCGTCGATAAGTATGCTGTTGACAACGACAAGCGGGTCAACCTCTCTCATATTATCAAGCCAGGCAGTATTTTCAAAAGCATATTCACTTATTGTTGTAACACTCTCGGGAATGCTTATATCTGCAAGTGAGGTACATCTGAGGAATGCACTTTTTCCTATCGAGGTCACACCTTCCTGCATCTCAGCAGATCCAAGCGCTTTACAGTCTCTGAATGCAAACTGACTTATTGTTTTCACACTGCCCGGAATGGTTATTGATTTAAGTGCGGTACATTTTTCAAATGCAGATTCTCCTATCGAAGTCACACCGTTCTGTATCTCAGCAGATTCAAGCGCGGAACAGTTTAAAAATGCAGATTTACCTATAGATTTCACACTGCCGGGAATAGTTATCGATTTAAGTTCGGAACATCTTTCAAATGTAGCTGGTCCTATCGAAGTCACACCGTCCGGTATGGTCACAGATTTCAGGGCCCAGCAGTAATTAAATGCATCCCGACCTATCGAAGTCAGACTATCCGGTAATGTTACAGATTCAAGTAAAGTACACTGCGAGAATGCACTATTGCCAAGAGTAGTCACACCTTCGGGAATTGTCACATCTGTTACTTTCTTAAAGCAAAATATATCATCGCCTAACTTAGTGACCTTATGTCCGTCTATCTCCGACGGTATCTCCACCACCGTATCACTGCCGTTGTACTTTGTGATCTCAACAGTGCCGTTTTTATTGAGCGTGTAGGTGAAATCACCGTAAGTTGCTGCGCTTGCAGAAATAACACTCTGTTCGCTCAACACACCTGCGGGCAGCGCCGCACATCCGAATACCATTGTCACCGCCATCACGGAAGCCATTACTTTTTTGATCATATTATCATATCCTTTCATTAACAGGTGCATAACGCCTGCACCCAAAGTTTTCCACTGTATGCCATTAATTGGTATATTGAAAATGCACATAACTTTCAACTCGTTTAAGTATATTATACACCATTTTGACGTTACTGTCAAGACGGGATATTGTTTTTTATCAACAATATTTTTGCTGGTTTTGAGCTTTCAAATAACTATATCCTCGTTTTCGGATCTCCGGATCCTGTTTCCTTTTGGCGTAACTGTCAGACCATGTAGATATTGATATTGGGTATGGTGAAAACGATATATATTGGGATTTCGGAGATGAAAAAACATCCGGTCAATCGTTTAGAAGACTTAATCAAATGCTAATTTTGTTTTATTATATTCATGATATATTTATGTTTTAGTGGTATAATATTTTATTGTACAGATGGTCATTTTTTCAATATGACAATGCGGAAGGACTTCAGCGTTATACTGATATGACCAGATGCACACCGATCAGACTAAGGTCAGAAAGAGCAAAAGGAACATTTATAGGAGGTACTTAAATTGGATCACAAAAGAAGAAACATCATCGGGAGGCTGTCAGCGTTAACAACGGGTATCCTGATAGCGGCACAGAGCTTTACCGCATTTGCAGAGACACCGACTATTTGCGGTGATGTGAACTGCGACGGAAAGATCGACGTATCGGACGTAGTCGCTGTAGCGGCTCATGTCAAGAGCGTAAAGACCCTTGACGGCAGGGGTGCTTTCATTGCCGATGTAAACAACGACGGTATAGTAAATGTGTCGGATATCGCAATGATCGCCGCACAGTGCAAGGGCATCAAGGCAATGCCCAGAGTGAACAAGCCCGAGTTTAAAAAGCTGGATTCGGTGGCGGGCGAAACTCTGCAAAAGGTTGCTCACGGCAAGATGGTAACATTATCAGTAACAAGCGATCCCGACTACTCAAACCGCGTTTATAAAGTTAAGGTATCGGATATCGAGACAGGGGAAACAGAGCGCGTCTTGACCTTCAACGACTATCTGAGTGTTGCGGGCATAAAAGAGGACGGCACAGTGATCATCGCTCAGTTCAAAACCGACGGCGCGGATATATGCTTCTATCACCCCGGCGAGGAAGAACCCGAAGTAGTTGAGACAGATCTGTCTCATCCCTATGCGTCGTATGATGAGGAAACAGACACGGTTTATCTGAACGACGACGAATCATACTACAAGCTGACTTCTGATAAGAAGCTGGAAAAAGTCACAATTGCGCCCGAAAATGGCTTCACGTCTACTAGCTACGATCTCATGAACAAGATGGCCGGTGTTTATACCCAAAATAAGGAAAATCCTCTGCTCAAAGATCTCTCTGTGGTGTCGCTGCAAACAGGTGAGACCTACTGGAAGACCTTACAGACCGACGGCAGCGTCCGGTTCTCAGATGGATATACACTTGTCACCGATGTTTTCACCGATGAAGACGGAAATTGTGAGACCTCTCTGCGCTGCTTTGACACAAAGACGGGAGAGAAGCTGGGAGTATACAAGCTGAACGAATATGACCCCGTAGTATTATCATCAAACAAAAGCGGCAAGTTCATATTCAATGACCGCAGCTATAGCCTTGCGGTATTAGATCCCCGCAACGGAGGGATAGCGTATGTTGATATGGGCTTGAAAAATATGGGCTTGATCAATGTGGCATTTCTCGACGAGGATAAAGTGCTGTTAAGTGCTGTCTATGCAGACGATAAAGGGTCAAGATACGATATCTTTATGCTGGATACATCAAAGCTGGAGTATACCACTCTCCCCGAAGGCGTGGACGTGGAAACTTCTGAGGAATTCAAGCTGAAGACTCTCGGCGAGGAGCTGAAAGAACAGCGCAAAAAGGCTGACAGGCTGGAGGACGAATACGGTGTCACCATACTCATAGGTGATGAGGTCCTGAATATTCCGAGAGATTACGACTGGTACTCCGACGAAGGATTTATGGATCCCGAATATCCCGAGTATCTCGATATGACACTGGACGAGCTGGAAGGCTGGCTGATGACATATCCTGAGGACTTCTTCGATAAGTTCAAGTCGGAGGAAAACCCCGGGGGATTAAGGCTGGAGGTGATACGTGATTTTTGTGATAACGACACTAATGAGAGAGCTGTAGCCGGTCGAACATTCAAGAGTTCGGCTGATTATATAGATATTGCAGTTAGAGACGGCGACGTTTGCAATAGTACATTGGATCATGAGACCTGGCACGCAGTCGAGATGCTGGTAGGGCTGAATACTCCTTTTGACGATGAAGGCTGGGACAAGCTCAACCCTGAGGGCTTTGAATATTATCCCGGTGATTACTTTGCAGGCGATGTCCCCAAAGGAGAAATGTACGAAAAATATCTGACCGACAGTGAATTCGGTGAACCTAATTACGAGAACGCTTATTTTGCAAGAAATTACAGTGAGTGGAATCCCCGCGAGGACAGGGCTACTATTGTAGAATTCGTTTGTCCGTCAAATGCACAGTCAGGTTTTTATGAGATGGACGAGGAGATCGTGAAGTATACTCATATCAAAGCCAAGCTGGACTATATGGGTGAGTGGATAAGACC
>NZ_CAMHRZ010000293.1 GCF_946187255.1 uncultured Ruminococcus sp. | reverse complement strand
ATCTTTTTGTTAATATTTTCGGCAAATCGTCGCGTACATTCGGGTGCATCACAACAGGAATCTCGGCAAAAAATTATTATAATTTTAATAACGCTTTTGTCCTTGACTTGAATGCATTTTTCGTGTATAATATATTCAGATTTATACATTAATAAAATTTTCAGGAAAGAGAGGATCGCGTTATGTTTGATGCAGGCAAAAACGCCGAAATATTTTCAGAATACTTTCAAAAATTAGTATCAGCAATGGCTGTCATCGACAACGAGATGGACTTTCAGGATATACATGGCATACTCACGGAGATGTCCGTGCTGCTCAACCTTTCAAAAGGTGTTACCCGCGTCTACGAAAACCCGATAAATGAACAGCTTGATCGCGGTGAAACGATCATCAGCTTTGACACAGGCAAGCCGGGCAGACCTGTCCATACAGTCCGCTTTGAGAGAAAGCTGCTTTCCATCGTCACGATGACGGTATATATGGCTGATGACGCTCCCCCGCTGAGCGATATCGAATTTGAAAAACTCGATCTGGTACTGAGGCTCGCTGTCACCTTTATAAGCCGCAATCTCGTGCGGGATAATATACAGCGGCTGGCTTTCTTTGACGATCAGGGATTCAGGAACATACGCAGCTTTTTCAGGTATATTACATGGCACGGCAACGCAGGCGACTTCGACGGCATGGCTGCAATAAATTACAATTTGCAGCATTTTTCCCTTATCAATTCCGAACAGGGGCGCGATGCGGGTGATATGGTGCTGACGAACCACTATAAATATGTGGAGGGACTTGTAGGCGAAAAAGGTATCATCTCGCGTCTGGGCGGTGACAGCTTTGTATGTATAATCCCGCAGGACAAACTGAAAGATCTGCTTAAATACTTCAATCAGGCTGATGTTGTGTACGACAAAGAGGGACACACTCGCTCCGTATCCGCTCGTGCCGGCATTTTCAAGATCCCCGACGGATTCAAGGTCAACAACCTGAATGAGATCATGGGCAAGATACTGTATGCCTGCCACATCGCACAGACAGGAGGTCACGACCCCATTGTTTTCTATGATGAGAAGCTCATTGAAAACAGAGAGCTTTCGATGCGTATACAGCAGCAATTCCCCGAAGCGATGCGCAATCAGGAATTCAGGGTATTCTTCCAGCCGAAGGTGGATACCGTCACAGGTGAGCTGGCAGGTGCCGAAGCACTCAGCCGCTGGTTAAAGGACGGAGAGATCCTTAGCCCTGAAGGATTCGTACCCATACTCGAACAGACCAGCGATATATGCAAGCTGGATTTCTATGTGCTTGACAGGGTATGCGGTTTTATACGCAAATGGCTGGACGAAGGCCGCAAAGTAGTGCGTATCTCCGTCAATTTCTCCCGCAAGCATTTCATCAACGAAAAGCTGCACGAAAAGATACTTGAGATCGTGGACAAGCATAATGTACCTCATGAGTATATCGAGATAGAGCTGACCGAGACCACTACGGACGTGGAGTTTCGTGCGCTCAAAAGCATAGTAAAAGGTTTGCAGGCAAATCATATCCGCACTTCGGTGGACGATTTCGGAATGGGCTATTCTTCGCTCAACCTTATCCGCGTTATCCCCTGGAACGTTATAAAAATCGACCGAAGCTTTCTGCCGAAGGACAATGAGTCTGCCGACAGCATCAGTCACATCATGTTCAGGAACGTGGTGAACATGACAAGGGAGATGGGTCTTGAAACGGTGGCGGAGGGTGTTGAGACTGCCGCACAGCTCCATATCCTGCAGGACAACAACTGCGAACTGGCACAGGGATTCCTCTTCGACAGAGCCTTGCCTGCCGAAGAATTTGAAAAACGTCTGGATGCCCCGAAATATGATACATATCGTTAAAACGAACGGATAAAATGATAACGGCTGTGCTTCCCTGCATGGGAAACACAGCCGATTTTTGTTATTCAGTCTTTTGCTCTTTCCCGAAGAAAAGCTAAAAATATTTCAGCGACCTTATCGGGTATCCCGGCATACAGCGTATGACCTTCGTTCAAAAGATGTATCTCCGCATTACACTTCTCCGCATAATCCTTTGCTGCCTGCTGCCAAGTCAGTGCCTTCACGGGTGATCTCATATTACTTACGATAAAACAGGCGGGACATTTCAGGTATCCGGTGCTCTGTGCTTTTTCAGCGTTTGCTTCCGCGAGTATCGACTCCTCGAACACGGCTTCACTGGCGATATTTTTATAGTAGACTTCCTCATAGGTCTGCTTCTCTTCTGCCGTAAGTTCGCTGCCTGTCAGCAATCCCGATGCATTGACGGTCTTGTTTCTCAGCAGCTTATCGAGAAGTCCGCGCTTTGCGATCTTCTGCATGAGCGCCCTCGACTTAGCCACCATAGCTTTCTTTTTCTCGTGAGGTATCTCCTCAGCCTGAGCTTTCATCATATTTGGAAAGCCCATATCTATCCCCAGAACGGCGATGACCTCATCGGGATAAGTATTAGCCCACCATATTGCCTCAAACCCGGAATAGGAATGGGGCGCAAGGATATAGGGCGGTTCTATATGCAAGCATTTCAAAGCTGAGCGGCTCTCTTCCACAAGGTTCTCGACCGTTCTTTCTGTCTGCGCTTTGCCGCTCAGACCGTAGCCAGCTTTTTCGACCACCGCGATGCGGTATTTGTCGGACATCCTTTTATATAAAGGCTTATATTCCAGTGTCGGACAACCGACCCCCGACCCCGCCATAAAAATGATCGTACTGCTGCCGCTGCCTTCGGTGTATACATTTATTTCGGTATTACCGACCTTTGCTTTCGTTCCGTAATTCTGCATGGTATCTCTCCTAATTCAATGTTCTGAATTTGATTATACCATATCCCGCACCGACCGTCAACCTGCTGTAATAATATTGACCGGGAATAGCGGGAAATTTTATGAGTAAGATTCAAGGAAAAATATACAAAAACAGAATACACAAGTATATTGGGGCACAGCAATAGTCTTGGGCGTATCCGTACATCAGGATCTAAACATCCATTCAAGGATCTTTTGGGTGTACTCGCTCCAGAAAGTCATATCATGATTGCCTTTGCTTTCAACGTACTCGTGAGGGACATTTCTGCTGTTGAGAAAATCGTGGAAGACACGGTTGTTTTTCAGCAGGAAATCCTCAGTCCCGCAGCTCATATAGATATCGGGGAACTTTTTGTTTTCGGCTATCAGCTTGTCCACCAGAGTTTCGGGGTTATTTGCACTGCCGATAACTTTTTCGGGCAGACCGAAACACTCTCTGTAAAACTCAAAATTTGCCACCGCATTGCCGTTGCCCTCACTCATCTTTGCAACGTCGTGGACGATAAGTGCGGCAGACATGGCACCTATCTTGCCGAACACATCGGGATAAGCGAGCCCGTTGCGGACAGCACCGTAGCCGCCCATTGAAAGCCCCATTATATAGGTATCTCCCGCACTTTTGGCAAGCCCGAAGGTATTTCGGATATACTCGGGCAGTTCCTCACCGATAAGCCTGCCGTACTGATGCCCCGTAGATATCCCATCCGTCCAGAAGCCGTTTTCACCACGCGGAATAACAACCGCGATATTGTACTTGTAGCAAAGGCTAACGGGTATCCAGTTATTTGGATCCCCCGAATAGCCGTGCAGCAGGAAAAGCGTCTTCAACGGGCGCTCGCTCTTTATATGCTTGCGATCTTCCCAGGGCGCATCACTGCGCATATCGTTTGGTATGAACATCTCAAACTCTGCCTGTCTTCTGAGACAATCGGAATAATATTTTACATTCAATGTAGCCATCGTTTTAACCTCCGTAAGGATCTATATCTGATTATAACCCGAATCAATAAAAAAATCAATGCTAATTTTTAAATCATATCCGCCTTGACAAGTTCCGCGCTATTTGCTATACTTTAATATATTATATAACTCGTTATACGGAGGAAATCAAAATGATAAGACATATTTGTATGTTCAAGCTGAAAGGCGATAATAAAGACAATACGGTAAAGGAATTCTGTGAGAGAGCAGAAAGCCTCAAGACCATACCC
>NZ_CAMHRZ010000292.1 GCF_946187255.1 uncultured Ruminococcus sp. | reverse complement strand
CTTGTGCAGCAGCATGCGGCGGCGATGATGCAGAACAGCGGTATGTTCTGATCGGAAAATAACAGATCGGAGGATAAATAAATGGATCTTTCAATGAGATGGCTCGCAGACTATGTTGACTGCGATATGCCTATAAAGGATTTTGTTTCGGGTATCACCCTTTCGGGCTCTAAGGTGGAATGCTACGGAGTTGAGGGCGATTATCTGGAGAACGTTGTGGTAGGTCAGGTAAAGGATATAGTTCCTCACCCCAATTCCGACCATATGTTTATATGCCAGCTGGATGTTGGCGAAGGCGCTCTCGTACAGATAGTTACGGGCGCTCAGAACGTCAAGAAGGACGATTTCGTTCCCGTTGCAAAGCACAAGTCCACTGTGCTGCATGAGGGCAAGCAGGTAAAGATAACAAAGGGCAAGCTGAGAGGCGAGGCTTCCAACGGTATGCTCTGCTCGCTGGGTGAGCTGGGACTTACCGTACACGATTTCCCCTACGCTATCGAGGACGGCATATTCATTCTCGGTGACGACTGCGACAAGACCATCGGCAAGGATATAAGAGAAGCTATCGGCTTCAATGATACTACTGTTGAATTTGAGATCACTTCCAACAGACCCGATTGTATGTCCGTTATCGGTCTTGCAAGAGAGACTGCTGCTACCTTTGGCAAGGAGCTGAAAGTCAAGGCTCCCGAATTCAAGGGCATCGACGGCGATGTGAACGAGATGCTGAAAGTCAAGATACACAATACCGACCTCTGCAAGAGGTATATCGGCGCCATCGTCAAGAACGTAAAGATAGGTCCCTCTCCCAGATGGATGAGAGAAAGACTGCGTGCCAGCGGCGTGCGCCCCATAAATAACTTCGTTGATATCACCAACTACGTTATGCTGGAATACGGCAGACCCATGCACGCTTTCGACCTGAGATACGTTGAGGGTGCTGAGATAAATGTCCGCAACGCAAAGGCAGGTGAGACCATCACCACACTGGACGGCGTTGAGAGAACTCTTTCCGAAGAAATGCTGGTAATCGCAGACGCAAAGAAGCCCGTTGCCGTTGCAGGCGTTATGGGCGGTGAGTACAGCGGTATCATGGACGATACCACCACAGTTGTATTTGAGTCTGCCTGCTTTGACGGTGCAAGCGTTGCCACCACTGCAAAGAAGCTGCGTATGAGGACAGACGCTTCTTCCAGATACGACAAGGGTCTTGACCCCCACGAGTGCTATGAAGCACTGATGCGTGCCTGCCAGCTGGTGGAGGAACTGGGCGCAGGTGAGGTCGTAAAGACTGTTATCGATGAGAATTACCAGAGCGAGACAGCACCTAACGTTGAGTTCAGCGCTGAGTGGATAAATAATTTCTTAGGCACCGATATACCCGAAGCTGAGATGATCCGCATACTGGAAAAGCTGGAATTCACCGTAAAGGACGGCAGAGTATACGCTCCCTGGTTCAGAGTGGATATCGGCTGCAAGGCTGACGTTGCAGAGGAAGTTGCGCGTATCTACGGCTACAACAGCATCCCCGACACCATCATCAGAGGTGTGGCGCAGGCACAGCGCACTCCCAAGCAGAACTACGAGCGCAAGGTGAAGGCGGCTATGCTTTCAATGGGTCTCAACGAGATCGAGACATTCTCCTTCATCTCCCCCAAGTATTTCGACAAGATCGCACTGCCCGCAGACAGCAGGCTGAGAAATACCGTCACCATAATGAACCCTCTGGGCGAGGATACCAGTGTTATGAGGACTACTATCATACCCTCTGTGCTGGAAGTTGTGGCAAGGAATTACAGCTACCGCAACCCCGAGTGTTATGTATTCGAGATGGGCAATGAGTACATCCCCGTTGAGGGCGAAGTGCTGCCCACCGAGCCTGTAAGACTGGGCATCGGTTTTTATGACACCGAGACAAAGGCTGATTTCTACACCTTAAAGGGCATGGTAGAGGGTCTGATGGATACAGTAGGTGCTGAGAACGTTGAGTACGAAAGACCCGATGAGAACTGCGAGTTCGCTGAGGTATCCGCATTCCATCCCGGAAGATGTGCGATAGTCAAGGTGGACGGCAAGCAGATAGGCATATTTGGCGAACTGCACCCGAAGGTAATGGAGAACTACGGCATCGAGGCAAGGACCTACGTTGCAAAGATCAACATCCCCGAGCTGATGGAGCTTTCCTGCGAGACCAAGACCTACAAGCCGCTGCCCAAGTTCCCCGCATCCACAAGAGACCTGTCGGTGGTTTGCGACGAGGAGATACCCGCTGCACTGCTTGAAAAGACCATCAGGAAGGCTGTCGGCAATATACTGGAAAGCGTAACTCTCTTTGATGTATACAGAGGCGAGCAGATAGAAGCGGGCAAGAAGTCCGTATCCTACTCCATCTCCATGAGATCGCTGGAAGGCACACTGACCGACGATCAGGCTGACAAGGCAATGGAAAAGGCTATCAAGGAACTCAGCGCTGTGGGTGCAGAGTTAAGATAGTTATAATATAAAGGTCGGATTTTTCATGGGGATAATTATTAAAATTTAACCGCAGTATTTGTGCAGATTTTATAAAAATCAATATACCCCTTGTTATTTTCAAAAAAATAGAGTATAATATATATAAGAACAAATAGCAAGGAGTTGAGCTTCTTATGAACGACAGAACAATGGAATTTTCTTTGCAGCGTGATAAAGAGACCGAGCTTAAAAAGACACTGACTGCGGTGTACGATGCACTGAAAGAAAAGGGCTATAACCCTGTCAATCAGATAGTAGGCTATATCCTTTCGGAGGACCCCACCTACATAACCACATACAATAACGCCAGAAGCCTGATACGTCATATCGACAGAGATGAGCTTTTGCAGGCACTGGTGAAGAATTATCTCAAGGATTGATATTCACGGGGACGGTATTTTTGCCGTCCCCTTTTTATTATCCGCAGGAGAGAAGACATATCATATACAGAGAGAAAAGAAAGGACAAAACATAAATGAGCAAGACAGCAAGCAGGATCACGATAGTTATACTGAGCGCACTGACCCTTTTGTTCGGCGCATACACGGGCGTACACTATTTCTACAATTACAGCACAACAGAATGGTTCATCGAGGATGTGAACGGAGATAAATATACCGTCATCGCAAAGGAAGTCGGTATGCCCTTCTTTGACGGTAATTCGCACGTCAGTATCGCCATCAAGGACAACGATAAAGGCAGGTTCGTCACCTCTTTTTCCTGCGAGATAGACAACGAGGGCAAGGAGCTTTCGGACAGCAATTACGATCTCGCCGCCAATGACGAATATATCAGGCTGTCATTTTTCGATAATGACGGCAGTGTCAGCGGCGCTTACAGGTTCTATTATTCCGATCTTGCCTGAGATGAAACGCCATAAAAAAGGATGAGAGCCCCCATTAAGGGAAGCTCTCTGATTCCGATGCATTTGATCGGGTAAGCACTCCCGATCAGATTTACGATACCACATATTGACTTTTTTGTCAAGCCTTTCCTGCGTATAAAAACCTTCCTTTTGCGGATAATAACCACAGCATCACAAAAAAGGAGGAATACAAAATGAACAAGCTGATCGTCGCAAGGCTTGCAGCGGTTTTTTCGGCAGGCGTGCTGACAGCCTGCTCGATGGCAGGGAAGTCCCACAAAGAGGATGAGGATGACAGCGATATGTCTTCGGCTGCGGTGACACCCGTGATGATGTCCGCAAACGGTACAAAGGCGGAGCTTTCATCCGAGACACACGGCTACGGGCAGGGAGTGCAGGCGGATGAAAAAAACAGGACTCTCGGCGCACTGGATTTCAATTCGGCTTACGGGAAATTCAACGCCAAAGCGATAAACACCGACAGCGATACTATCACCCTGACCTTCGATCAGGGCTACGAGAACGGCTATACTGCTAAGATACTTGACACCCTGAAAGCCAAAAACGTAAAGGCGGTGTTCTTTCTTGTGCAGGACTACGCCGAACGAAACCCCGAACTGGTAAAGCGCATGATAGATGAGGGGCACACGGTGGCGAACCATTCGGTGCATCACTATTCCATGCCGTCCCTCACCGATG
>NZ_CAMHRZ010000291.1 GCF_946187255.1 uncultured Ruminococcus sp. | reverse complement strand
ATGGTAATTTTATTTTTTTTACTACTAATAACCGGGGAAAAAAGGGAAAAAAGTCTTTTTCAGCCCTCAAAGCCCTGTATTTCGGGCTTTCTTTTTTCCCCGGCTGCGAGGGAAAAAAGGGGTAAAAAAAGGGAAAAAAGTCAGGCAAGTATATTGGGCTCGACCTGTATTACTATCTTGCGTGTGCCTGCGCTTTAGTTTGTGAAACACTTTACAGACATTCTTCCCACTTTATTCCCACCTGTTTGTCTGTAAAGTTTTCCCGAAATCACGCCGTTTCAGCCATTTTTTTTGACTTAATTCCCTTTTTTCCCGCGTTTCGGGTGATTAAAAAATCGATAACTGAAAGAGAGTATAGGAGTATAAAACTCCCAATATATGGTAATTTTATTTTTTTGACTACTAAAAGCTTGGGAATAAAGTCTGTAAAGTCTTTTTAAGCCCTCAAAGCCCTATATTTCGGGCTTAGTTTTTTCCCGCCTGCGTGTCTGTAAAGTGGGAATTATGTCTGTAAAATATGAAATGAGAAAAGCAGTATCATCCTGCTAATAAGCCCGTATATCAAAAGGCGGTACGCATCATGCATACCGCCTGTTATTTTTATGGTACTCCCCTGCTATGCGGGAAGATTTGCGTCCAGTATCTTCTTCGGCTCCTCCAGTCGCTGCAGTGCGTCGGAAAGTGTGGCGAGAGTCTCGCTCTTGTCCTCGTTGTTCACCATTTCCTTCGCCTGACTGAGTGCGTTCCTGCTCAGCTCCACCTGGTACCGATACAGGCTCTCCAGCCTTGATATCGCCTTGACCTCCAGATCCTGGTACACCGTCTTGATATCCTTGACGATGTTTATCCTTATCTCGTCGTAGTTTTCCAGCGCGATATCTATGATATCCGTCTGCTTTTTCTTCTTCATTATCAGCGAGAATGTGCTCATCGCCGCAGGTGAAAAGCTCTCGCTGGTGCCGAACAGCTTTACGCCCATGACGCTTCTGGTAACGTTCTTGTTCGCTGACATCATCAGCCTTTCCACCGACGGTGCCTTGCTGACTTCCGCCACGTTTGCGATACCCAGTGCCTGCGCCAGTTCACGGCTCATCTTGTTGGTCAGCTCCGTTATGGCATCGCGGTGACACTCTATGCAGGTGCGGTAAGCCTCTCCCACCTTTTCCATCAGGAAAGAATAGAAATACTTCTCTATATCCTCAGGCGAATAGATATCCTCACCGTTCTCATCCTTAGCCCTGCATTCCAGTATGCTCGTCCTCAGCTTCGCAAAGAACTCGTACATCCAGGTCTCCGCTTCCTGCTGCATTTCAAGTATCGAAAGATGCAGTGCGGGCTTGCGCTTTTCAAGTTCGGCTGCCAGTTCATCGCACTGCTGCTCGAACTCCTTCGCCTTGTCTTCCAGCATCTGGTTATCCATCTCTGCCATATCCCTTATCATCTGCAAACGCGAGCTTATCTCTGCGTGCATACGGTCAAGCATTGTCAGCACACGCTTTGAGCGGATAACGTCCTTCTGCATTATGATATCCCTGTTGAGGGAAAGCTCGAACTGGAAAAACTGTGTCTCGTAGAATTCTCTCGTGCCTTTGTCAACGGGGCGTTCCTCACCCAGCTTGCGCCTTAGTTCGTCTCCGCCGCTGATGCCGTAAACGAAAGCATTGGGCACTATCCTCTCGGATATTCCCCTGAAACGGCGCATTATCTTGTTGACATCCGCCATTGAGTTGAGCGCATCTATCATGTTCACCAGCACATACAGCATACCGAAGCGCTGAGGTGAAACATGGGTCGCCAGAAATACCTGTTCCGTCTCGGAAAAAGGCAGCAGACAGGATGCGGCATACATTATGGCATCCGCATTGACGATATAATCCTGCACCTGCTTGTCAAGGGTCTCCAGATCCGAAAGACCGGGAGTGTCCACTATCCTCATATCCCTGAGTATCGGTGCATTGTCCCTTATCTGCACGCAGCTTATCTTTGACGGGAACAGCTTCATGCGCTTTTCCAGATTTTCACGGGTTATATCCTCCAGCACCAGCGGCACACGCTGTCCGTTCTCCAGTATAGCCTCCACCGTCTGGGTGTGGCCGAAGGATATCTCGTTGATGGTATATGTCTCGGGAGTCACGTTTATCGGCGCCAGCTTTTTGCCCAGCAGCGCGTTGATTATCGTGCTTTTTCCACGCTTGAAATCGCCCAGTATCACCAGCGTGAAGGGCTCCTCACAGCGCTTGTCCACCTGCGCACGAAACTCTTTAAGATGCTCCACGCAGTCTCTGCCCAGCATATCCGCGATCTTGTCATCCTCGATGATCTCGCTGAGCTGTTCTCTTACTTTGACTATATTCTCATCGGAAGCCATCAAATTTTCATTTACCCTCATTTCTGACCTCCGTTCCCGACGATAACGCTGGTGCGCACGTCGCAGATCTGCCCGCTCTCAGCATGACCTTCGATATCCTTAACGTCCTGCCTCCATGAATAGAGCGTTTTGCAGTATAAAAATTCGTTGCTTGCCAGCAGTGATCTCTCCAGTGCTGAAAGCTCTGCGCTGATGCTGAGGTTCCTGGAAGTGCTCTCGTGTATCTGAGCACTCAGTTTGCACAGCTCATCAAAATCTATCCCGCGCTGTGAACGTCCGTAAAAATCCACATAGCCCTTTTTGTACAGCCCGCACATAATATTGAGGTACTGTCCCGGCTTGTCAAGGCACATCATGCCTGCACGGTTCGCGGTAACATCCGCATACTTCACCCACTGCACCAGCGCCGAATACAGCTGGCTGCCAATGGTCTGGCTGAAAAACTTCTCGTTCGGTCTGAATACCTCGTTGTTCACGTTCAGGTAGGTATACGCCATATTGAAAGTGCAGTGATTGTTCTGCACTCTGCCGCATTCACAGCCTATCAGCAGCATCAGTTCGTCGTCGCTGCAAAAATCTAAAAGCTGCTTTGTCAGGACTATGCAAGGCTCTATCAGATCGTTTGAGATCGAATAAGCCAGCGGTCTGTCCATATCCTCGCGGATAAAAACTATCGGCACGATAAGCTCCAGCCGTTCAGCGCACTTTTTTGCTTTGTCATATATCTCCGGATATTTCAGAGGACCCACCTGATCGCATTTCATGAACAGGTGCTTTGCTTCCGCCGCGATATCCTGTGTATTTACCGCCTTGAACAGCTTTGCGCTGCCCCCCAGACTCATTATCTTCTGTCTGACTGCGAAGTCCGACTCAAAGGCATAGTCAAGACTTCCGTCTATCATATGGTTCTGATACGACCTCGTATATGCATTAAGATAGGAACGAAACCCTGTATCGATCTGAAGAAGCGGATTAACTTTCTCATTTTTGTCACTCATCGAGTGTCCTCCCTTGATCAAACGGCAAAGACTCCCCGTACATTTCCGCAAAGCGGTTCCTGTCGTATCCCCGCTGCCGTTTACTGCTAAGATGTTAAGCGGAAAGGAACGTCACACGGGACACTCCCCTCCCATAGATATGCTTCTTCATTCCTCTGCTGCTGCTGTCTGCTGCTGAGCGCCGTTCTCGTCGCTGAGTACCTTTCTGATCGCGTAGGCATCCTGTACCAGCTTGCTGGCGGTCTCTGCGATAACGTGCAGTCTCTCCATCTCCTTCTGCGATACCTCAGACTTCTCTGCCTTGAGGTCGTTGAGGTTATCAAGGGTCTCCTGTGTATCTCTCAGTATGATCTCAGTCTCTTCCTCGATCTTGCTCTTGATGCTGTCGAAGGACGAGAATACCTGTCGTCTTACAGTCTCGGTGAAGTCGTTGTTCAGCTTCATCTCGTGGAACTGCTTCTTTACGTTGGTCTTGAAATTGGTCTTGTACTTATCGATCCTTTCCTTAACGAGCACCTTCTCGATGGCGAAGTTTGCGGTAAAGGAACCTGCGATGCCTGCAAAAGCCATCATCACCAGCATCACGGGCAGCATACCCGTTGCCAGTCCGAAGAAGGAACCGAAGAAGGCAGCCGCATAGTATGTGGCATAGAAGCCTGCAAGACCTGTCGCACCGCCCAGCAGTGCGCCCTTAACGCCCGACTCTCTGAAT
>NZ_CAMHRZ010000290.1 GCF_946187255.1 uncultured Ruminococcus sp. | reverse complement strand
AGCGATGCAAAAGACATTCTTGATATATATTCCTATTATGTAAAAAACACAGCTATCACCTTTGAATACGAAGTACCGAGTGCGGATGAATTTGCGGGCAGGATAAGGGATATCACCAAACGATATCCATATATTGTAGCCGAAAGTAACGAAAAGATCATCGGTTATGCTTATGCCCATGAATTTATCGCCCGCAAGGCGTATGACTGGTCGGCTGAGGTGACGATATATGTTGACCGCAATGAAAAAAAGCGGGGCATCGGCAGATCACTTTATAACGAACTGGAAAATTGTCTCCGCGTGATGGGTGTGATAGACCTGTACGCCTGCATAGGTGTGCCAAACGGTGAAGCTGACGAATTTCTTGACCGAAGCAGTGTGGATTTTCATGAGCATATGGGATATGAACTCAAAGGAACTTTTCCGAAAAGCGGATACAAATTCATGCGGTGGTATGATATGGTATGGCTTGGTAAGACCATAGGCGAACATCTTGATATACAACCAGATATAACAGCATTTTGCGAAACAAAGGAAGGTGCGTCATATGGCACTGACAAATGAACAGATAGAGCGATATTCAAGGCATATACTGCTGAAAGAAATCGGTGTACGTGGGCAGAAAAAACTGCTTGGTGCAAAGGTCCTGGTCATAGGCGCTGGCGGTCTTGGTTCACCTGCTTTGATGTACCTTGCGGCAGCAGGAGTAGGCACGATAGGTATAGCAGATGCCGATAATGTTGATATAACAAATCTGCAAAGACAGATAATCCACGGCACCGAGGATATGGGCAAGTCTAAAGTGGAATCGGCAAAGGAGACCATAAATGCTCTTAATCCCGATGTGAATGTGATCACATATCATGAATTCATATCCTCTGAGAATATTCTCGGAATTATCAAAGACTACGATTTTATCATCGATGGCACAGACAATTTCGCGGCAAAGTTTTTGATAAACGATGCCTGTGTTATGGCTGAAAAGCCTTTCTCTCACGCGGGGATACTTCGTTTTCAGGGACAGCTTATGACTTATGTGCCCCATAAAAGCCCATGCTATCGATGTATTTTCACTGAGCCTCCCGAAAAAGATGCTGTGCCATCCTGCAAGGAAGCGGGAGTCATCGGGGCTATGGCGGGAGTGATAGGAAGCTTGCAGGCGCTTGAAGCAATAAAATATATCCTCGGTATAGGCGAACTGCTTACAGGAAATCTTCTGACATATAACGCACTGACTATGGAGTTTCGGAAAGTCCCTCTGCCGAAAGAAACATCAGGCTGTGCAGTATGCGGTGATCACCCGACAATAACTGTGCTGAAGGACAGCAATTACGAACCTCCCGAGTGCCACATATAAAAGTTTGAAATAATTAGATTTTTACGAAAGGTGATATAAATGGAGATGCCAAATGACATAGAACTTTCAGTTGTGAAAAAGTTCCGTCAGACGATATGGTCTAAATTTCTCAAAGGAATAAAGGAATACGACCTGATACAGGAAGGCGACAAGATCGCTGTCTGTATCTCGGGCGGCAAGGATTCGATGCTGATGGCGATGTGCATGAAGCGCCTGCAAAGGTATTCAAAAGTGCCCTTTGAAGTAGTATTCCTGGTAATGAATCCCGGCTACAATGAGATCAACTATCAGAAGATAATAGAAAACGCCGAGCTTTTGCAGATACCCATACAGGTGTTTGAAACGCAGATATTCGATGCTGTGGCAAAGGTGGATCAGCACCCCTGTTATCTCTGCGCAAGAATGAGAAGAGGTTATCTTTACAAGACCGCAAAGGAACTGGGATGCAACAAGATAGCACTGGGTCACCATTTTGATGACGTTATCGAAACTATCCTCATGGGTATGCTCTACGGCTCGCAGGTGCAGACCATGATGCCCAAGATCCACAGTGAAAACTACGAAGGTATGCAGCTTATCCGCCCCATGTATATGGTGCGCGAGGAAGATATAATCAAGTGGAAGCAGTACAACGACCTGCAGTTTATCCAGTGCGCCTGCCGTTTCACCGAGAACTGTACCATGTGCGATAACGGCGGAGGCGGTTCAAAACGTCAGGAAGTTAAAACTCTGCTTAAACAGCTGAGAGCGAAAAGTCCTGCCATAGACATGAACATATTCCGCAGTGTGGAGAATGTGAATTTGCAGACCATAATATCATACCACCGAGGAGAAGAATATCATCATTTCCTCGATGATTTCGATGAGGGCAGAAGTGTCAGAGGAACAGTGGCGGAGGTCAGCGATGAGTAATATCTATCTTGATTATTCCGCCGATACGCCCCCCGATGAACGTGTGCTTTCGGTATATACCGAAACAGCGAGAAATGCTTTTGCAAACCCAAATTCTCTCCACAGCGAGGGCAGAAAAGCAAAGTCCGCAGTTGATGATTCTCTTGTAAAAATCTCGGGACTGCTGGGGGTATCGCCCGAAGAACTGATATTCACAAGCGGGGCAAGCGAAGCCAATAATCTTGCGATAAAAGGCATAGCCCACAGCCGCAGGCGCAAGGGAAAACACATCATTTCCACATTTCTGGAGCACAGTTCTGTAAGCGGTGCGCTGACTTATTTGCAGGAACAGGGCTGGGAGATAGACCTGGTGAATATCCTGCCCAGCGGAAAGATTGATCTTGAACATCTTAAAAGTCTTTTGCGTGAGGACACTGTGCTTTGTGCGGTTTGCGCCGTTGACAGCGAACTTGGCACTGTTCAGCCCATATCGAAGATAGCCGAAATAGTAAAAGGCTATCCAAACTGTGTTCTGCACGTTGATGCAACTCAGGCGATAGGCAAAACAAGACTTGACCTGAAAGGTGTGGATACCGCCGCCTTTGCGCCTCACAAATTCTACGGACTCAAAGGCTTCGGCGTGCTTTACAAGGCTAAAAATATCATACTGGAACCGCTGATACACGGCGGTGCAAGCACTACCATTTACCGAAGCGGAACGCCCGATGCGCCCGCAGCTGCTGCCTGTGCTTCGGCGTTGGATCTTGCCTTTGACGAATACGATGAGCGTATCTGCCATGTTGAAAAGCTGAATCAAAAACTGCGTAATCACTTCTCCGGGAATGACCGTATCATGATAAACAGCCCTTCCGATGCCGTGCCGAATATACTGAATATATCTGTTACCGGCATAAAAGGAGATGATATGCGAAGACTGCTGAACGAACAGGGAGTATGCGTTTCGGTAAAATCCGCCTGCTCGGTGGCAAACACGCCTTCAAGGTCGGTAATGGCACTTTTCCACGACAGAAAGCGTGCTCTCGGTTCATGGCGGATAAGCCTTTCACACCTTACCACCGATGCCGAGCTGGAAAGGTTTATCGGGATACTTGGGGGTATCATTCGGTGATAAAGCTGATATATCAGCCACATTAAAAGCAAAGTCCTGCACTGATCTTGTGCAGGACTTTATTAGTTATTTAAATATCAGTGTTTCTAAATTCTCGAATATTTTTCTATAAACTGTGTCATTGGTATGCCTTGTTCTAAACCTTCCAACATATCCTTCGCGGAATTTGTCAGCTTTTCTGCACGGTCATAGAGGGGTGCAAAAAAATGTTCTTCGTTCTTTGCTCGTTCTTTAAGACCGCTTGCTGCGATATCAAGTATGGCTTCAAGCTGAGATCTAAGACCATCACGGTCAAGAAATTTCGGAAGTTCTCGTTTTGAAAGCATATCCTGCAATTCCGCAGGTGAATATCCGTGGGAGTATATCACCCTGTCTTTGTCAAGCAGTTCTTTAAGTTCATCAAGCTTTATGGAGAGACCTGTGTGGAATGCGGCAACTGTCATAACATCGCTTATGGGCTGACAGCATGAACTGCGGTATCTATAGTTCCCCTGAAAGTCAGATCCTCGAATTTAAAAGTTCTGAGGTATTGAAGATCACAGCATTCGGGAGAAAAAGTAGTGCTTCTGTAGGAACTGCCGTCAAAATATTCTCCGCTGACCTTTTCAAGTTCAAAATAATCCCTAACCGAAACAGGATTGAAATCTGTGTATTTTCCATCACGCATAGTGCAGTATATCGATTGGGATTTTATATATTCAATAAGCTCATCAACACTGTGGAGCTTGTC
>NZ_CAMHRZ010000289.1 GCF_946187255.1 uncultured Ruminococcus sp. | reverse complement strand
CAGGAGGAACAAACTATGACAAACAACATCAATGAACTCGGCACACTGTATATCGCGAACCGCGATGCACTGAAAAAGGCTTTCCCGCTGGAGAGCACCTACATATTGCCCTCAGCTGCCAACAAGCTGGCTGCCGCAGGTGTCACCGCCGACGTTGACAGCCTGAAAGAGACCAAGAAGATCATGAAAGCCGCCATCAGCAGCATATCCTATCTGCGCGGCGCATCCGATCTTCCTCTGCTGGTGGAGATGTATCTGGCGGAGGACGCAAAGGCTGCCGCTGAGAGGATAGAGGCTGTGTACAAGATATTCAAGAAGCATTTCACCCGTTCGGAGTATCTGGCATTCCTGGCGATACTTCTGGGACAGCAGCTGGACGATGAAAAGGCGGATGCATTGGGTGTTCGTGCGAAGAAGCTGTACGATATGATGAAGAAAGAGCATCCTATACTCACAGGCAGTGAGGACAGCACAATGGCTGGATTTATGGCGCTTTCCGATAAGGATGACGAGCAGCTGATCACCGAATGCGAGGAGTGTTTTGATCTGCTGAAAAAGAAGTTCTCGTCAAAGGGTTCGGTACAGTCCTGTTCACAGGTCTTCGCTATCGCTGATAACGGCTCAAAGGAGAAGGCTGACAAGATGATCGCCCTTTACGATCTCCTCAAAGAGGGCGGCAGAAAGTTCGACAAGTTCTACGGACTGCCTGTACTGGCGGCTGTATCCCTCTGCGAGCAGGACATCAAGACCATTGCGGATACTATGCTGGAGATAGACGATTTCCTTAAAACACAGAAGGGCTACAACCCGCTCATCAAGGACAAGCAGACCAGACTTCTCCATGCGGCTATGCTGACTTCCACCGCATTCGGCGCGAACGAGAATTCCAAGACGGCAACACTGGCAATGATGGCGGCACAGCAGGCGGCTGAATGCGCAATGATAACCTGCGCTATCGTGGCATCCACCAGCGCTGCCAACGCAGCAAACTAAACAGCAGGACAGAAAACAACAAGACCAAAGAAAAAAAGGAGACGATCACTATGACAGAGAAAATTTTATCGACAAAGAAAAACGGCATGGGAATGATGATGCTGTTCATCTTCCTGTACATACTGGCATTCATCGGCTGCCCCGTTGCGGCAATGTACGGCAATGCGCTGATAGGCTTCATCTCGGGCGCATGGATAGCTTTGGGCTGGATAAACTTTCTCGGCTTGAAGGTACTGCGTCCGCAGGAGGCACTGGTGCTGACACTGTTCGGCAAGTACAAGGGCACACTGAAAGGTGATGGCTTCTACTGGGTAAACCCCTTCTGCACAGCAGTAAACCCTGCGGCTACCACAAAACTGCGTCAGAGCGGTGATGTGAAGAGCGACACCGCAAAGATCTCGACCTCAGCAGGCGCAGAGGGCGTTAATCCCGCAACCGGCTATGCTATCGTTGACAAGAGGATCTCCCTGAAAATGATGACCCTTGACAACAACAAGCAGAAGATCAATGACTGTCTGGGCAACCCCATCGAGATCGGCATAGCAGTTATCTGGAGGGTAGTTGACACCGCAAAGGCAGTATTCGATGTTGACAACTACAAGGAGTATCTCTCCCTCCAGTGCGACACTGCGCTGAGAAATATCGTAAGGCTCTACCCCTACGACGTTGCACCCAATGTTGACACCACAGGTGACGGCGTTGCGGACGAAGGCAGCCTGAGAGGTTCCAGCGAGATAGTTGCAAAGAGGATCCGTGACGAGATACAGGAAAAAGTTTCCAACGCAGGCATCGAGATCATCGAGGCGAGAATAACCTACCTTGCCTACGCCCCCGAGATCGCAGCCGCAATGCTCCAGAGACAGCAGGCAAGCGCAGTCGTTGATGCAAGAAAGCTGATAGTTGACGGCGCTGTTGGTATGGTGGAGATGGCACTGGAACAGCTGAGCGAGAAGAACGTCGTTGAACTGGACGACGAGCGCAAGGCTGCAATGGTATCAAATCTGCTGGTAGTTCTCTGCGGCAACCACGATGCACAGCCCGTAGTTAATTCGGGCAGCCTGTACTAAACTATGGCAGCCAAGAAACAGATACCGCTGAGACTTTCGGAGCAGTTATACAACGATATAGCTGCATGGGCAGAAGCTGACTTCCGCTCCGTAAACGGGCAGATAGAGTACCTGCTGACCGAATGCGTGAAACAGCGGCGCAAAAACGGCGGCTATGTGGGCAAGGACATAGACGCGCCACCGGACTTCAAAGTCAAGGATTTTGATAAATAGCAAAAAAGCCGCAGTATCCATTTTAGTGGATGCTGCGGTCTTTTATTATCTCCCTACTGTGGGGCTTACTGAGGATAATCTCTTTGAAGAAAAGCTGTCCCCGGATTTCTCTCTGAAACTTTCGTTTCTTTTGGGCGGGGGCAGACAAACCTTTCGGAACATAACAAACGTCCGATACCCGCAAATCCTTTAAGGCCTCGCTGCCCCCGACCAAAAGAGGCAAAAGTCTTTGGAAAGAAGCCAATGTCAATAAATTGACATGAGGAAAACCTTTCTTCAGAAAGGTTTCCCTCAATCGGCTCCGCAGTATGTAAGATAATAATAGGTCACAGCATTTCGCCTATCATGGCGACTATCGGGAGGGTAAGTCCGCTGAGAAGAGTGGTCACTGCGAAGAATTCGGAACAGCGTTCGGGGTTTTTGTCGAACTGTATGGCGAACATGGTGCCCGTAGTTGCAACGGGGCAGGCGGAAGCTATCAGCACCACCATTTTGACTATATGGGGAGCGGGGATGAAATGCACCAGCGCAAACGCGATGAGGGGCAGAGCTATCAGCTTGTACGCCGCCACCATATACAGTCCCTTGTTTTTGAAGGCTTTGATAAAATCCGTCTGTGCCGCCGCAGAGCCTGCTATCAGCATAGCGAGGGGGGTATTCATCTCCTTAACATATTCCAGCGAAGTATGCAGCATATAGGGCAGGCGTACCTGTGCGAGATAGAACACCAGTCCCACGAACACCGCTATCACAGAGGGCGAAGTCGCCGCCTTGACAAAGGACTTGAAATCGCGGCTCTCCTTCATGGTCATATAACCGTGTGTCCACACGAGGATATTGAACAGCGTAACATACGCCGTCAGGTAGAGCACGCCCTCATCGCCGTAAATGCCCCTTATCAGGGGTATGCCGATGAAGCCGCAGTTTGAATACACCGATGAGAAGCGTTCCAGCGAATGTTCGGGGCGCTTTTTGCTTATTATCAGCGTGGAGAGCCCTATCATCACTGCAAAGGACAATGCCGACAGCAAAAATGACCACAGCAGTCCGTGAAGCAGCTTACTGCTGTACTCGCTCTGATAGGACATGAATATCAGCAGAGGATTGACGATATACAGCGCCACCGCCGAAAGCTGCTTGTTGCCCTCTTTGGTGATGAGCCCCATCATGCTGCACGCAAGACCTATTATCAGTATTATGAACATTATAACTATCTGCTGAAAAATTACTGCTCCCGCTTCCGTAAATACCACTCCTGTCAAAAAAATACAAATGAATTATACTATACTGTTGTGAATATTTCGCCCGATTTTTCTGAATAATGGAAAAAGCCCGCACCACACGGTACGGGCTTTGATGTTCACTTAATCAGTCGTCCCCCAGGAAGCTGTCCTTCAGATCCTCAGCCTTGTCAGCCAGATCATCAACTGCGTCCTCAGCCTTTTCAGCCAGGTCGTCAACAGCGTCTGTAACAGCATCGGTCACGTTGTCAACAGTCTCGCCGACCTTATCAGCCAGATCAACGTCTTCAACGGTATCCTCTACCTTGTCCAGATCCTCTTCGGGTGTGGTGTCATCGATGCAGTCATCGAAATCATCGTCCAGATCCTCGTAATCGTAATCCTCCAGCTCCTTGCGCTTCTTATATGCCATAACAGCAGCAGCGCCGCCTGCAACTACGCCCAGTGCGAGTAATGCCTTAAACAGATTTCCCATTTTGAACACTCCGTTTCTAAAAAAATATCTCTCTAAATCTAAAAATTCAGATTAATGATAGTATACCACACCTTGTGTAAAAAATCAAGCAACGTAGGCTAACTAAAAACATTTTTCGTCATTTTGTTCAAA
>NZ_CAMHRZ010000288.1 GCF_946187255.1 uncultured Ruminococcus sp. | reverse complement strand
AGCAGGGCAACAACAATACCATCGTTTATAACAGAGTATCACCCATGTCCATGCTTTCTTATGCAAAGGGCTTAGGCGAAGAACACGCAACTGAGAGCTTCCAGCTCATCAAGTATGCGGCGTACTAATGCAGGAGGGAGGTCATTATTATGAAAAAGATGAATAAAAAAGGTATGTCCCTCGTTGAATGTATCGTAGCTATGGGCGTCTTCGCAGTTGCGACCACCGGTTTCACTATGGGCGCTACTGCCTGCATGAAGTCACAGGCAAAGAGCGGCAGGGTACTTCAGAAGACCAATACCCAGACCACCAACCTTGAGCATTTCTCGACCTACGCAAGGGTATTCGATGCTCAGTACGCTAACGTTAAGAAAATGTCATCCGACGCTAACCAGTGGCAGATGGTATTCGACTTCCCCGGTGCAGGTGAGACTGTAACTAATAATAATGTATTCGGTTATTATTCTGTGATCGATGAGGGCGACAGCAAGGGCATATATCAGCTTTCATTCTTCACTGCTGCAAATACAGTAGCACTTGACCCCGATGAGTATTGGGTAACTCTCTATAACTATGACACCGCGCAGCACACATTTGATATCGAGTGTACCGACAGCTTCACTTTCTTCGATAACGAGAAGAACAGAAAGGGTACCGGATTACCCAGACACATCTGGGCTCCCGATGGTGGCTTTTTCAAGTTCGGTGTAGCAAAGGCTGACGGCAGTGCTGATATCTCTAATTGTCTCATAGTCAAAGAGACCAGGGAAGATGCAAGCACGACCACTACAAACTTAGGTTTAGCCGATTATATGCCCCACGGAGAGATGGGTGTTGAAGAGAATGGCGACAACATGGTATATATTTACTTTAAGGACGGGTCTTTCCAGGCTGATATCTCTGACGAACCCAGTGACGAAGGATAAGGGGGTGTCGAGATGAAGAAGAACAGAAAAGGTTTTACGCTGGTCGAGCTGATAGCTGTTTCGGCGATCATGGTAATGTTGATGGGTGCTATACTCAATTTCATCCAGCCTATGAACAAGTTCTATCAGAAGACTCAGGCGCTTGCCGATACAAATGATATCGGCAGTACAATGATGAATTACGTCGATGACGAGCTCAGATATGCCACCGACGTTATGATCCTCCAGGACTATGAGGGCGTTCCCGCCCTCGTAGGAGGTTCACTGGTAAACGACTCGGGAAACGTTGTATTCCCCGGAAAATTTACAAATGCTATCATTATCGATAACGAATCTGTCAGAGGTTCTCTCTTTGAAGGCTATGCTGAAAATAACACCGTAGCCCACAGAAAGAAGAGCACAGGCTGTATCATGAAGGCAGGTATCGATGATGCAGGTATCAGGACTCAAAAGCTCAGTGCATTGGTTTCTGAGGATATCTTCTCGGATTACAAGTGTGAATTTGATGCTAAGCTCAGCGAGAGCGAAGATGAGAGTACCTGCGTTACAATATCCATGCAGCTGTGGAGACCCCGTTATTCAAACGGTTCTTATGTATTTGATAAGTACGGTTACAATCAGGTTCGTGATCTTGAACTGGTAAATATCAACCTTTCAAATGCCGGCGAAAGAAACATGAAGGCTGAATTCCACAGCACCAGAGACGGTTCGCTGGATTACTCACAGTTCCCGAAGGCTGCTTCGGGCGGTGCAGGCAACTCCGCAGATATGTATACGGGTGCTCACAAGTACACTTATATACTCTACTCTAAGGTAATACCTACTACCGAAAAGATCAAGGTCACACTGTACAAGGCAGAAGGTACTACCGATGTACTGGATGGTCCCCGTCAGATCAATTCAGGTACGGGTCTCTCTGATTCGTTTATCGAGAACTGGTGGAATATCGCTGAAACAGCTGTTAACCGTGACTACTATACCAACGGCGGCTTGACCAAGCACTGTGTAAGACTGGTTGCTATTGAGACAGCAGCAAGACAGGATATCCATATGTTCACTTCGGGCGGTCTGCTTGGTGACACTCCTTTCTATTGCATAACATCTGATACTGAGTTCACCAACCCCACACAGAAGTTCCATTTCTATGACAGATACGATCCCGTTAACAACGCAGAAACTGTTGATGGTTTCGGGAATCCTGCCTATGACAACGAGGTAGGTTTCTGGCCTGACGATGAAGCTACCAACACAGGTAAAGTTGATTGGACCGGACTTGGCAACGGTGATGCCATAGGCGAGTATGAATTTGTTGGCTGGAATATCGATCCCTCTGTAACAACAGCGCCTACAAATGATCCGGATATTGACGTTGCAAACGGCTGGTTCGTTTCAGGTCAAGAGTACACCGGTGAACATACTTTCTACTCTATCTATCGTCATGTTGACATGGTAGCTCTCTGGTTCATCGCCGGTGATGACGGTCTGCCCGGTGAAGGTTCACCTTACACAGGCGCAGGCATATTAAGATTCAGAGCTGATTCCAATGGTCTGACTGTACTGGGTGATGTTTCTGTTGGTGTGGTCACTCAGCAGGCTAACGACAGAGCGACCGATGGCGGAAAGGTATTCAAATACTGGGAAGTAGAGGATCCTGCTAATCCCGGAGACTATATCAACCTCAGCACCCTTTCCGATTTCTCCGGATTCCCTCTTGCTGATACAGCAACTATCGCGATCAAGAGTCATATCGAGGATCCTCCTCCGGCTCCCGTAAGCGGTGCGAATATTGAGGTCGTTTCTTGTCCCGGTCCTGATCCTATGAATTGGGGTGCTCCTGTTTCCGTATTCACTGCAAAAATAAAGAATACCGGTACTGATGCTTCGTTAGCTGGCGAAAAGGCAATTGAGATCGAGTTCAATGACGATATTGACAAAATCAATGGTACATGGGGATGGGAAGGTAACGTTTCTGCTGTAAGGATAGCCGGAAGATTCCTCTATCTGAACGTGGGTGTTATTCAGCCCGGCGCAACCGCAGAGCAGTCTTTCCAGGTATATTGTGCAAATACTAGCAACTGGAATTTCAGAGCAATCGGTATGCAGATAGTTGACCCCGAATAATAATTCAGTTTAATGATTCACAAGCGGCTCTCAGCAGCCGCTTGCTGAAAAGATCCCCGCAGTTTAGCGGGGACCTTTTCAGCAAAGTGAATAAGCACTTAATATAAAAAAAATACCGCTGATCTCTCAGCGGGTATTTTTTGATTTTTGTTACAGGATCGTTGTGATCAGCATAGCAGCTTCTTCTCCGACCTTGTTTATCCCGGTAAAATCGATATACCAGGCAACAATGTCTCTCCCGTAAAGAGCTACAATGAATATTCCGATGGAAAGATACGGTCCGAAAGCAAATACCGAGTTGCCGTTAGTGTGCTTGAGTATCATCCCGCATATCGAACCAACTATGAGTGCGATAAGTATTGCTACAAGTACTTCGGGTGCGCCGAGAAACAACCCGGCAGCAGCCATCAGGTAAACATCACCCATCCCCATTGCTTTTTCGTGGGTCACAAGTGAGATTATCAGCAGCGGCACGCTTACCACTACTGCTCCCAGAAGCATCTGTGTCAGTGTCATCGGAAAGATGTCCTGGCAGAGGAAATACTTCGGTATCGCCAATACACCTATGAATATCACGACCCATGTGTTGATGAGCTGTGTGTCCCAGTCCATGAAGAATATCACGATCAGGGCTGAGGTCATCAGAGATATCAGAGTAGCGTACAGCGGATGGCTTATAACATCGCAGTGGATGAACACCCAGAGCCAAAGCACACCGTTGAGCGCTTCGACCACTGTGTATCTCGCAGAGATCTTTGCGCCGCAGGCATGACACTTTCCGCGCAGCATACACCAGCTTATGATCGGGATAAGATCTCTCTTTCTGATAGGTGTTCCGCAGGTCATGCAGTGCGAATTACTCTTGATAAGACTTTCACCAAGGGGAAGACGGTAAATGCATACATTTAAAAAGCTCCCCACACATACTCCAAACAGGAATACAAATACATAAATAAAACTGGTATAAAGTAATTCTGAACCCATTACATTCTCCTCCTTTCTGTGTAATTGATATGCTGATGCATTTCATATATATATTTTATCACAGTTTACAATGAATTACAAGAGGTATTAAGAAGTTCAGAATTTATTCAAAATATTATTTTATC
>NZ_CAMHRZ010000287.1 GCF_946187255.1 uncultured Ruminococcus sp. | reverse complement strand
GTGCTGGATGCGGCAAAGTACGATTTTGAGATAACCTTCCGTACCGATGAGAACGGCGAACTTGCGGTGGATTACGCTTTCATCTATGCGGACAGCGCCCACGATGGGTTCTACAGCTATCCCATATTCACAGAGGATGAAAAAAGCTACAGCTATGGTGACGGCAGTGTGTATATCATGCAGTATAACGAATCTGACGCAAAAGAGCTGTGGAATGAGGCTTGTGAGGTCTTCGACAAATGTGAGAGGAGCGGCAAGACGGTGTCTGCGCAGGATGTTTCGCTGAAAGATTACAACGATGAGAACTATTCCGCTTTTGACAATTCGGACGTTGTCACCCCCGAAATATTTGCCTACGAGCTTTGCACTGTAAATGGCAGTACGGACAGTGTGGGCTGGCTGGTCAATCAGGGCGGCGGGATAAATTACAGGATAGAATTCGAGACAGAGGATGGCGTGACTGCCATCGGTGTCAAGCGTGCCACCATCGCAACGATGCACAGAGGCAAGATGGAGTCCTTCACCTATCCCCCGAAAGAGGCGGTGAACAATACATCTGAGGAATATCCGTCGGATGATGCCGCTGATAGTACAGCAAAAGACTCCGAGAGTTATTTAGTCGTGCCCGACGTTCTCGGAATGAAGCAGGAGGACGCTGAAATGGAGATAAGTAAACTGGGCGTGTGTTATGTTGTCGGAAAAATGGACTTTGAAGACGGCGAAGACGGCGTTTGCCTCGAAGTACGTCCCGATGTCGGAAGCGTTATTGATAAAGATACGGATCTCAGGCTCTACTTCAAGAAGTCTCAGTCTGAGGACACCGCAGTGTCATCTCCCGAATAAGAGTAAGCAATAATATACGGATACAGCAAAAGCCGCAGTTCCCGTTACGGAGACTGCGGCTGTATTTTTTATAATGCGGAACGTCATGACTTTTCCTGCCAGTTCATGCGGAAGAAATTTTCGCGGTACTGCTTTGGGGTAAGTCCCGTGTGCTTGCGGAAGCAGGCGATAAAATGGCTGTGGGAACTGAAATTCAGGTAATTGCCGATATCAAGAGGGGAGTACTCCGAGAATTTCAGCATATTCTCCGCCGCCTGTATCCTGCGGGACATGATGTACTCTGATATCGTCATGCCCACTTCCTGCTTGAACAGCTTGGAGAGGTACTGAGGTGTCAGCCCCAGCTTGTCGGCTATCTCCTGCACGCGGATGCCGTTGTAGATGTTGTCGTATATCATATCAAGGCACATAAGAACGTGCTTGGAATAAGCGTTGCCCGAATTGACCTTCTGCATACGCTTGGCGTACTCTATGAACACATCGCGGTGTATCTCCGCCAGCTGTTCCTTTGTGGTGCTTTCGTCAAGTCGGTTGATGAAAATGTCGCTTATCGTGTAGCTGGTTTCGGTGGGCAGTCCTTTTTCTATACAGAACCTTGCTATCAGAGCGATAGTGATGGTGAGATGGTATTTCATATTGCGGACGGGATCCTTGCTCAGCTTGCCGTAGCCCTCCACTGCAAGAGGTGTATACAGCTCCCTTACGCGCTCGATATTGCCCGCAGCCACAGCCGAATAGAATTCCAGCTCCTTTTCATAGGGTGAATGAGTCTCACCCGTTTCACGCTGAATGAACTCTCTCTGCGAAAGTTCCTTGTTGATGCTCATGAAAAGCACCTCCCCAACCGAATTAGTCCCTGTGCAAGTATTATACCACATTTTTTTCTCCTTGTCAAAGATTTATATAAACTCTGTCGTTTTGGTTAGGATAATGACCGCTCCAACAGCAGCGCCGCCTGTCATTTTGAAGTAATATTGGGCGGATACCGTCCCGCATCAAAGCCCGTTCTCACCCGCTCTCACAACTCCAACG
The DNA here is from genome assembly GCF_946187255.1 of uncultured Ruminococcus sp. Taxonomy (GTDB): domain Bacteria; phylum Bacillota; class Clostridia; order Oscillospirales; family Ruminococcaceae; genus Hominimerdicola. The sequence continues at coordinate 2,285 of NZ_CAMHRZ010000287.1, read as the reverse complement.
GACACCGAGAAACAAACTCCATCCCATATCAAAGCCAGTGACGTGACCGCCCGTCCGGCGTTAGGAACCCGCTCTCACAACTCCAACGGACACCGAGCACCAATCTGCGTCCCACCACCAAAGAAAGTGACGTGTCGAGCCGTACGCCCGGCGTTAGGAACCCGCTCTCAAAACTCCAATGGACACCGAGCACCAATCTGCGTCCCACCAACAAAGTAAGTGACGTGACCGCCCGTCCGGCGTTAGGACATAACAAAACGGCGGGGTCTTGAAACACCCGCCGCTTTGTAACCGGAATAAAATGAAGGATATATAGTAGATGACAATGTAATGAAATTCAGTCCTGACACCTGCGATTGTACAGGTCATGCGTCAGTACCGTCATGTCGATCACTAGATAACAAGTATATGCTGTAAGCGATATTACTTGGTCTGTTCCTGAGCTTCCTTGATGAGGTAGTCAAGAGCCTTCTCGTTCTCGGCTACTGTCGAAGTCCATGTGTAGGACTCGTTGGGGTTCATGGAATTCTTGATGATATTATCTGTCAGGTTTGAAAGATCGGAAGATATACCCTGAGCGAACTCGAATACAGGATGCTCAGCTGCTCTTGCGTATATCTCGTCACGCATCTCAAGCATTTCGTCTGTCCAGCCGTAGTCCTTCTTGTACTGGTCAAGAGTGATCTGATGAGCTGCTTCGTCTGTCTCTGCATATCTTGTGCAGTCGAGCCATGCAGCAACACCTTCGGGGTTCTGTGCATTCTTTGCGATGCAGAAACCGTGAACTCTTGAAGGAACGTACATATTGTCAGAGTCCTTAGCGCAGGGAACAGGTACGAACATAACCTCACCTGCTGCAAGATCACCGTAAGGAGCGGTAGTGCTGGGAGCGTCCTCGATAGCCCACAGACCGATAGGATAGAACAGAGTCTCGCCCGATGCGATACCGGTGCCGAATACATCTCCTCTTACCTTCCAGTCATGCAGATGCTTGGGATATACTACATTGTTCTTCTGTAATTCGTACATCATGTTCTGAGCCTTTGCAAGCTCGGGAGTGTTGATATTGTTGACGATCTTGCCGTCCTCCATGCCTACCAGAGGCTTACCGGAGGATTCGGTCAGTGCGTTCTCATAGTACCAGCCGTCCATAGCCCACTTGTCAGCTTCAGCGTCGGTAAATTCGATGCACATCTCGCTCAGCTTGTCCCAGTTCCACTCACCGTTCCAGTAAAGCTCTGCGGGATCATCAAGACCGTTGTCCTCGATGACGTTCTTGTTATATATCCAGATATAGCTGGGGTCAACACGGGATACAGCAACATAATGCTTGCCCTGATACATGAACTGGTCGTTAGCCGACTTCATATCTACCCACAGAGGTGAGTCGAAATCGATATAGTCGTCTATAGGTTCGATCATGTTCTTGATGGCACCCTTAGGGAACAGGTCCATATCATCCGCACCGACAAAGTCGGGGGAGTCGCCTGCCATTATCTTGGCAGCCAGATCGTCGAACTTGGTGTCCCATGTGGTCTGCTGATAGATGATCTTGCCGTTGTACTTTGTCTGGAACAGAGCCAGATCAACGCCGATATCCTTGTCAGCGGAAGCCGTAGGGTTGATGTCATAGAACGAGAACCACTTGATCTCGGGGTTTTCCAGTTCTCTTACGTCTGTCATTTCATCAGCAAGTCTTGCAACGATGTCCTGCTGGCTCTCTTCCAGCTTCTTCTCGGGCATAGACTCGGCAGTACTGCCGTTAGCGTCTCCGCCGTTGTTGTTATCGCCGCCGTCGTTGCCTGCGCCGCAGGCAGCCATGCCGATGCTCAGGGCGAGTGCAAGGAGCCCTGCTGCTGTAAGCTTCAGTTTATTCATAAAGATATCCCTCCGTGTTGACCCTAGACTAAAGGTACTTATTTCTTCTTCTTAGCAACAACTGCGCCGGCTGCGCCGATAGCCATCAGAGCGAATAAACTATTATATATGATACATCTTGTTATCAGAAAACCAACCGATGCGGAATACATTCACGCATTCCGTGTCAATGACAACGCCATGATGTCTTTGTTTCGCAAACGAAATAGAGAAAAGTTAATCGCTGTCATAAAGAAGGAGTTCGGCACGTTTGACGATGACGCACTCTCCAGAATCTATCAAGAGACGATGGGACGTTTATGGGAGAATATCCAGCGTGGGAAACTTGACAATGGTAAACTTACGACTTCCCTTTTTGCATATATGAAAGGCATCGCAGAAAAGGTTGCACTGGAGTTCATGCGAAA
>NZ_CAMHRZ010000286.1 GCF_946187255.1 uncultured Ruminococcus sp. | reverse complement strand
AGATTGTTTCGCATCATACGCCCTTCTTTTGTCTCGGTATTGAAAGGCTCAGAAAGAGAATAAACGGTCACGCCGTAACGGTCAAGCTCGTCTGTTATGTTAAGATACTCTCTCATGTTTCTGCTGAAACGGTCATACTTTTTAACAACGATCCTGCTGATAAGACCGTTACGGGCATCCTGCATCATCTGCATAAATGCCGGGCGGTGCTGAACATCTTTTCCCGATTTTCCATCGTCACAATATACCTGATATTCGCAGTCTCCAACGAACCTGATACATTCCTCCCTCTGTGCGGAAATGGACAGCGAATTGTTGCCCTTATCCTTGTCGCTCACGGAGCGGCGTACATAGATAGCCGTAATTCCGTTATTGTTAGTTGTTGTCTTTCTCATATTATCGACCTCCGATTAGTATCAACTTGTTGATACGGCAATCGTACAGTCGATATTGCAGTATTATGGCTCTTTTCGCAATACCATCAATGTTTTTGACTTCGCCCGTTGGGTGAATTTTTCAATGACTCCGAAACAGACATAAAACGCTGTATCGTCATGTTTTTTTACTGTTTTGATGCTCTTGAACTATGCGGATTCAGGAAGTTACGCAAAGGGTATTCTATCCATGTTAGCAGTTTCCGGCGCGGCATCAGTGTCATCAGATATTCCTCCAGTCCTTACATATGTGAATGATCGCTCTTTTTATGAGGGTCTTTCGTCCTTACCTGTACTTAAAGTGAAAACGAAATTCGTGTGAAAGCAGCAATTTTTTAAAACTGTTGAAACTACATATTTTGCTCTATAAATATCGTTTAAAATGCACAAATCAAAAATCCACTTTTGTTACGGATTTGTTGCACTCCTTGTGTTATAATACTATAATGAAAGTCCTTCATGAATAAAGAAGATAAAGGAGAATGATCATGTGATCACTAAAACAGACATAGGACTTGCGGGAGTAAATAACGCCCGCGAACTCGGCGGATACCCTGCCGCTGATGGAAGAACTGTACGACACGGAGTTCTGCTGCGGACGGCGCGGCTCTCCGGGAGTACGGACGATGATCTCCGCAGGCTGAAAGAGGTCTATCGTCTTGCGAAGATAATAGACCTGCGCTCAGATGAGGAAATAAACGGCTCTCCCGAGATAGCCATGTTCACAGGAAGTACCTCGCCCGACCACGACCCGACGATAGAAGACGTCAGTTACATACATCTGCCGGTGCTCGATATGCAAAAGCAGATGAAGGAGACCGATGAATGGGCAAGGAAAAACGGGATATACCCCATATCGGGTCTGTTACAGATGCTGACCGTCACAATTGAATCGGGCTTTGTCGGGGACGGGCTTTATATACGGTTTCTTGAAGACGACTGCGGCAAAGAGAGCTACAAACAGTTTTTCCGCGAGCTTATCGGGCTTGATGAGGGACGCGCAGTTCTTTTCCACTGTACGCAGGGCAAGGACAGAACGGGTGTCGCAGCAATGCTTATCCTGTCAGCGCTGGGCGTTCCCGAAGAGGTAATCATCGAGGACTATATGATGACGAACATTTATAACAGCAACAGGATAGCGAAGGAGCGCAAAATGCTTGAAGTGCTGAACGGTCTTTCTCCCGAAAAGATCGAGCGTTACCTTATGGTCATGGACAAGGTCTCTGAAAGCACCATGACAAGCGTTATTGCACATCTGAAAGAAAAGTACGGAAGTGTGAAGGATTTTATCTTGACCGAGCTTGAAGTATCCGATACGGAGATAGATATGCTCAAAGACAAATTTTTAGTATAGGAGGATATAATGAAAACAGTTAATGAAAACGGAACGCTCTCTATTTTATTAGAAGACAGGATAGACACTAACAACGCCGCACAGACCGAAGCAGAGATATTCGCGGCAGTTGGAGAAAATCCCGAAAATATCGTGATAGACGCGGAGAAGCTCGAATACATATCCAGTGCGGGGCTTCGCGTGCTTATGAAGCTGCGCAAGAGCATAAACAAGCCGCTGCCGGTGATAAACGTTTCCCGCGATGTTTACGAGATACTTGAAACTACGGGATTTACCGAGCTGCTCGACGTAAAGAAGGCTTTGCGCAGGTTGAATATTGATGGCTGCGTACAGATAGCTTCCGGCGGGCAGGGAAAGGTATACCGTATCGATGATGAAACTATCGTAAAGGTGTTCTGCAACGGTGGGATCATCCCGCTCGATTATGTCAAGGAGGAACTTAACAACGCAAAAACGGCATTTTTGGCAGGCGTTCCTACTGCTATTTCCTTTGACACGGTAAAGTGCGGCGATTATTATGGCATTGTCTACGAGATGATTGACTCAAAGACCCTTTCCAAGGCTATCGTTGATGAACCGGAGAGGATAGCCGAGTTCGCTGTCAAATATGCCACATTCATCAAGGATTTTCAGGCTATCCGCGTTCCCGGCGATAAGTTCAGGCAAGGGACATCTACAACAGCAAGATAGATGCCCTGAAAGCATGGATAACCGAGGAAGAGCTTGCGGTAATGCACGAGATCGCGGACAGCATTCCCGTTACGGATACGCTGATACACGGCGATCCCCACTCGGGAAATATCATGATAAAGGACGGCGAGCTGATGTTCATAGATATGACAGAGGTATGCTACGGTCCAAAGGCTCTTGATAACGGTGCTATTTTCAGAGACATTGTTTCCGCACCGAAGAATACCCCTCAGATGTGCGAGTACAGCATGGGAATGTCCGCCGAACTCACCGCAAAACTCGGGCAGCTGTTCTTTGCAAACTATTCCGGTATTAGCGACCCCGAACAGTTAGGCAAGTATATGCAGGCAGTCGGACTTGCTTCAGCTTTCAATATCGGTGCGAATATTGGCGCTTATGCCGCTGTAAATGAAACGGCAAGAGAGCGTATGCCGAGTGTTGTTGAAAAACTTATCCGCGGTGTTATCGTTCCGAACAAAGACGCACTGAAATATATTCTTTCGGCAAAGTGATCCCGAAAGCGTCAGCCGCATAATAGCGATCATTAATTAACTCATACCTGATTCCGCAAACCTGACCTCAGTAGGTACTGTACAAAACAGCACCAGGAGGGTGAGATCAAAAATGCGGAAAATAGAGTATGTTGCAAGCGATGAAAGACTGATCACGCCGAGCGGATTGTCGCTCGTGGGACAGGTGCTCGGCAAATCAGATCTGATCAAAAAAGCAAACCGTATGCGGACGGAAAAACGTTCACAGCCGCAGATCAAAAACGGGGATATACTTCTGACTATGATCGGTCTGCTGTCACTCGGAAAATCGGACTTTGAGAACGTCAATGAGTTTCACAAAGACGAGGAATTTTACAAGATCACGCTCGGAATTGCTTATGATATTCCGTCAGAGTCATCGCTGCGTAACCGGCTTGATGGTATCGGTACGTCGATGGATCAGCAAATTCTCGCCGGCAATGTCGATATGTTTCTTTCCTGCGGCTATGAGCCATCGCCGCTTGCAAACGGCTGTGTTCCGGTAGATATTGATGTTTCGCCGTTCGATAATTCCGGCAGTCATAAAGCCGGCGTTTCCCGCACCTACAAGAACTTCGACGGCTATGCGCCTATCTTTGCCTACATCGGAACAGAGGGCTATTTATGCAATGCAGAGCTTCGTGAGGGCAGGCAGCATTGCCAGAGCGGAACGCCTGAATTTCTCACGGAAACCATCGCAGCAGCAAAGCAGATGACGAAAAAAGCGCTGCTTTTCCGCATGGACTCCGGCAATGACGCGCTTGAAAATATGCTGCTTCTCCATTGGAATGACCCGCAGCTGAAATTCCTGATCAAGCATAATTTTCGCCGTGAAGATCGCTGTGCGATTGCCGAAGAATTAAAAACCGTATGCAAAAATGTGAAACATCCCCGTGGCGGAAAAACGGTCTATATCGGCAGTACATGGCGGGATTTTGAAACTGAAAAAGACGGAAAATTTGCCATTCGTATGGTCTATGAGATCACCGAAAGAACGACAACTGCTGACGGTCAAGTGATGCTTTTCCCCGAAACAGAGATCAATATGTATTGGACATCGCTAGGTGTTTCAGATGAAGAAGTGATCGGGCTGTATCATGATCATGTATACAATATAAACTCTATGGCTTTGGACTTTTGTGTTTTTCATCAATCATTCTTCCAGTTCTATG
>NZ_CAMHRZ010000285.1 GCF_946187255.1 uncultured Ruminococcus sp. | reverse complement strand
ATTCAAGCCATGCTTTGTGAGTGTTAGCTTTTATTATTCCCAAAACAACAGCAGCTATTGCGATAATCACAACAATGATAACAGCTATGACAGCCTGTTTCTTTTTAAGTGCTTGTTTATTTTTCAAAGCTTGTTGCTTTACTGTTGAATATGATTTTATATGTTCTTCCATTGTTCCTCCAGCATATAATACAATGACAAGATATGGCTCCGCAGAACCATATCCTGTCACATAGTAGTTTTATATTACGTATAACGAAAATATCCTTCGATTCTTGCTTTTCCGTCTTTTACTTTCACGTTGCCTGAATATGCATCATATTTCCATTCCATATATTCTGATTCTTTGAATTTGCCACCGGAAATGACTCTTGCCTGATGACCGGACATCCAGTGACTATCACCATTGCCGTCATAACAATAAAGATCGTTAGCTGTAGTTTTGGCTTCTGCGTAACTTTTTCCGCAGCTGGTTATTATCCATACTTCTCCGCAATTGCAAGAACCATATCTTCCGCCATATACATTAAAAACTTTCTTGCCCCAGCCTTTAGGCATCTGTTTGGTGGTCAAAGTTGCACCACCGCAAAACTAAGATAATATGCACTTGCAGGCATAGCCGCCATTATTGTTGCAGAGATCGCCGCAGCACATACCACCGTACTGATTTTCTTAATAAGTTTCAAATATAATTACATCGGTTCTTTCTTTAGCAAAAGAATAATTTGTTAACATAATTATTTTAACGCAAATTAAGAAGAATGTCAATACATTTAGCATAAAACTCAGCTGAATTATACATATAGTAGATAATGTTTAAGATAATTAGCTTTCAGTATGTTTAAGCTCAATAAAGTAATGTATTTTTTGAATAAAAAAACACTCGATATGCTGAACGATCTGTATGAACAGGTCAATTTGAGCCGCTATCCCTTCTTCAATGATAGGATTATTAAGCTTGATCGAATAGCCATAAAAACAGCCACACCCGAAGATGTGGCTGTAGATCCGCTGTATCGTCTGTATCAATTGTTTTGGTATGGATGGATTACTTCTTTAGCGCTACCCAGATAAAGCTCTTCTCCTTGGCATTCTATCCTAAGAACAGCACATTCCCCGCCCGCACCAACAATTATGAATTATGAATTATGAATTATGAATTATTTAAGCGGTTTGATGCCCTTTACAGCTGCTGCCACGATAGCAATGTCAGTTACGTTTACTACACCGTCTCCGTTTACATCAGCAGACTTGTAGGAATCACCGCTGACAGTCTTGATGCCCTTGACGTGTGCCGCAATAAGGGATATGTCAGATACTGTCAGTGCGCCGTCACCGCTTACATCACCCTTCTTCTCGGTAGGCTTGGGAGGATCTACTTTGTTGCCGGGTCTTACATAATCACCCAGGCTGTCGTCACCGTAAGGGTTCTTCGCAAACTTCATGCTGTGTACTGTCGCATAGTCCTCTGCATAAGTGCCCTTTGTGCCGTACAGGGTAACAGGCTCTCCGTTAACGTTCTCCTCAAAGTAGCTGAATGCCACTTCGTCGATCTCCTTAACGTCCTTGCCTACATAGATGTCCTTCAGGTTGATGCACTCGCCAAATACGTTCTTGCCTATCTTCGTTACGGAATAAGGTATCTTCACCTGTACGAGCTCGCCGTCATAGCGGAATGTCTCAGCGGGTATAGCTTTCAGTCTTCTGCTGAGTGTGACATCGGTCAGGCTTGTGCAGTTCTTGAATACATCGGTGCCCATATTGTTGATGCTGTCTGCCATTACTACCTTCTTTAGTCCTGAACAGCCCTCAAATACGCTGTTGCCGATCGTCTCAAGTCCCATAGGCAGTGTGAATTCCTCAAGAGCTATGCAGTCCTTGAATACGCCGCTGTACATCTTCTCGATGATCTCCTTGTCGCTGAAATTAACGGTGGTCAGGGAGGTACAGCCGTCGAATACATAGCCGCCTACCTCGGTGCAAGCCTCGGGCATCGTTACCTCGGTCAGGCTGATGCAATCCGAGAACAGTAAGTTGGGTACTTCCTTCAAGTACTTGGGCATAGTTACCTTTTCAAGCGCGGTCTGGCTAAAAGCGCTCTCGCCCATATATGTTATGCTGTCGGGCAGAGTGACCTCTTTCAGCGAAGAGCAGCTGTAGAACGCCTTTTTGTCTATGGAAGTTACAGTCGCGGGTATCTCCATTGATTCGAGTGCGTTGCATCCGACGAATGCAAACTCGCCTATCTCCTGTACAGTAGCGCCGAAGTTGACCTTTTTCAGAGCAAGACAGTTGTCAAATGCACGGTCATCTATCTTCACAACGGTATCGGGCAGTGTGATCTCCTCAACAGCGGGAGCATAAGCCAGCAGTGAATTTGCTACCTTTACCGAGCCCTCCTGCAATGTCACCTTTTTCAGGTTCTGGCACAGGCGGAAAGGACCGTAGTTATTGTTCCAGTATGTGTTTACAGTCTCCAGCGACTTGGGTATCTCGATCTCGCTGATGCTTGTGTTCTCAAAAGCGCGTCCGCCCAGTGACTTCAGGTTCTTGGAAAGGGTAACTTTAGTCAGTGCGCCGCAGTTCATGAATGCCTTTTCATCTATCGTTGTAACGCTGTTGGGTATCTCAACGCTTGTCAGACCCGTACCTGCAAATGCCAGCTCACCGATAGTGATGACAGTCTTGGGTATAACTATCTGCTCCATAGCCGCACTGCCTGCAAACAGCTGTGCGGGAACGGTGGTGATGCCGTTTTCCAGTGTTACATCGGTAAGGCTGTCACACCTGTAGAAGGGTCCGCGTTCAACGTTGTTCCAGGGAGCCAGCGCAGTTTTCAGCGCTTTGGGTATGGTCACGGATGTCAGTCCGCTGGCGCTGAATGCCAGTTCGCCGAGATTTGTCAGACCCGAAGGGAGCTTGATGGTCTCCAGTGCGGTACAATCCTTGAAAGCGTGGTCATCTATGCTTGTTACCGAATCGGGTATAGTCACAGAGGTCAGGCTTTTGCAGCTGGCGAAGAATCCGGCGGGGACTCTTGTTATCATATTGGGGAGAGTCACGTTCTCAACGCCCGAGCCTGCCAGCAGATTTGCGGGAAGGTCGCTGATATCAGCTGCAAAGTTTACTGTTTTCAGTTTTTCGCAGTTGTTGAAAGGACCGCGCTGGATATCACTCCAGGGCACCTCCGCTGTTGTAAGGGTCACGGGGATATCTATGCTCTCCACAGCGGTCCCCTGGAAGCACACCTCACCGAGAGTCTCGATATTTGCGGGCAGGTTGAAATCCTTGAGCTTGGCACAGCGGTTGAACGCCCTGTAGCCTATCTCCTTTACTCCCGAACCGAATTCAACGGTCTGGAGAGCATCACAGTCCTCGAAAGCGGCACCATATATATGTGTCACCGAGTCGGGTATCTTTACGGAGATGATGTTCTTGTTTTTCAGGAACGCCTCACTGCCCACAGCGTAAACGGTATTGCCGCCCAGGGTGTCGGGTATCTCAACGGAAGCGCCTTTCTTTTCACCGATATACTTGGTGATCCTTGCGCCTTCCTCGTCAACGACGTACTTGAAGCTGCCCTCGGTGATCTCCTCACTGTCTGCGGAAGCTCTGATGCCCGCAGGGATATCGAACGTACCCTGGGGAACGGCTGCTGCCGAGCCGAAAACGAATGTGAATGCCAGTACAGATGCTAATACTTTTTTCAATTTGATTTCCTCCCTTTGATCTTTTCCTTTTCATGATCCTGATACTATTACCACTATATTATGCAGGAACAAAAATACAGTTATCATTATATTATTTCCATGCGAATTTGTCAAGCCAATTATTGTTTTTTGCATATCAAACGTCAGCATGTTCATATCCGCGTACAAATAATATCATATAATTGTAAAATTCCCACACAATATACCGATCGCGGGAAGTATTGAACTTCCCTTTCGATGTATACATAATACCACTTTCGGGGCAAATTTTCCACCAACCCGACTTTGAACTTTCGCAACGCCCGGTTGCATTTGTCAAGTTTATGCGAATATTAGTCGGGATTATGCAAAATGTAAACGTTTGCGAATGAATAATATGTAATGATAATCTTAACCGGTCGCGGAAGCAAACAAGCGCCCAAAACAAACTAAGCCGCGAACCAAAGCGCGCGGTCAAGCCTCGCGCCAGCAGGCTTG
>NZ_CAMHRZ010000284.1 GCF_946187255.1 uncultured Ruminococcus sp. | reverse complement strand
ACCGAGCCATGCGGTAATGTCTTCATCGGAAGAAAACGCATTCTCATCAAGACTTATGTTTTCGGCGGCAAGAGTTCTGAGCTCTCCCAAAGCGTAAACAAAGTCTTCAGGTTCACAGCTGAAATCAAGCTCAGTCGCATAGGAATTGTTTATCAGTATATCCACACAGCCTATCCACATAAGCGTATCGGCATCGGCGGTATCAGCAGATATCCCGCGTTCGGCGTACTGCTCTGCATATTTTGCGGCATATTCCTTGACTGCGCCTGTACATTCCGCTATCTCGACGGTGAGTGTATCTTTGCAGATAGTCCCGAAGATCTTGGCTATTATATCGGCATTGTCTGCGCTGTCGTTGGTTTTCTTTTTCTTGAATTTATCAAATAATCCCATAACTGTAAACCTCTTACCAAATGATCATATAGTTAACTGCGGCTTAGACGTTCAAGCCAAATTTTTCCGTTAAATGTAATTATACATCATTATCGCCGATAAGTCAACCACCTGCAAACGGAAAGAAATCAGCGACGATATGCCGTTTTTTTACCAATTCCGAATTATCCTGCTGAGTCGCCTGTCAATGTCGATCCTTGTCTGCCTGCACTCCTTCGGGTGGTCTTTCAGCGTTTTGAATGCAAATCTCAGCAGGAACGAGGAACCGAACGGAAGCACGATTTCGAGCATCGACTGTGGGAACACAAAGTGTGAGCCGTACTCGTAGGTCAGTTTTGCAACACGGCATTCGTGGGGCTTTGATCTCAGCCTTTCGGTCATCCTGTCTATGTAGCGGCAGGTGTCCCACAGAGAATCGTCCTGCGCACCCACAAGCACCAGCTTTCCTTTGATGCGTTCCACCTTGATCTTCATATCCTCCGTCAGCGGGCAAAGCTGTTCCGAAAGATCAAACATATCTCTCGCCGCCGCCATATCTCCTCTGCGCTTTGCTTCTTCGCTCAGCTTCCGCCAGTACTCGGGGTGACGATAGGCAAAGGGCAGATAAGGCAGGCTTTCCCCTTTATATGAAAGTGTGGATTCGTTATTTCCGGGACGTTCTCTTGCGCCATCCAGCCCGTCACGGTAGAAGCCCTCCATGATGAAATCAGATGGTGAAAGTGCAACGGTCAGCGTAAGTTCGGGAATGAACGAAGCCGCCGCAAGAGCCGCCATCGCCGTAGTGGATGCACCAATGATACCAAACTTCACATTACCCTTTGAGCGCATCACAGCTATAGCTTTTTCGTAGCTTTCTATCGGGTAATCGTGATAAGAATAATCCTTAGACTCCGACGACATAGCCATAACGTTACAGCCCTTTTTGTGCAGCCACTTAACGCCCGTCTTCACCATAAGATCGTCTATCCTGTCCCCCAGCATAAGAATAACGCCCCTGTCGCTATGCTTCGGAGCGCTGTAATATGCACCGTAAAAACCGTCTCTATCAGTATTATAATATTCACGTTTCATCTTTCTGTTCTCCTTTCAGCACGCCAAGCACCGCATTAACGGCAATATCCCGCATGACATCCGCATCAAGTCCGTAAAGCTCATTGTTCATCATCATGTGGCAGTGCTGTTCCATTATCCCTATGGCGGAATATGCCTTTTCGCGGATATGGGTATCGTCACTCAGCACCGCCGCAAGCATTGATGTAACGTTTTTCATCTTATCTTCGGTTATCTCGCTGTACAGCTTTCTGACATCCTCGTCGGTATGCTGTAAGCCCTCCAGCTCCTCATGGATATCGCGGTATCTTATATGGAACGCTTCAAAGCTCCTGAGTATCGCTTCAAGGTACTCCCTCATATCCGTTATCTCGTCGGGAACACCGGTATTTTCCAGCTGTGCGATGCTTTCGATATTATCCGCACCGTATGAGATAACCGACAGGAGCATATCCTTTTTGTTCCTGAAATATCTGTAAGCTATGCCCGTAGATACTCCCGCTTCCGCCGCTATATCGTCAACGGTAGTCTTATGATAGCCCTTTTTCTCGTACATCGAAAGCGCAGCTTTCAGCAGTTTTTCTCTGGTTTTCTGCGATCTTGCCTGAACGGGTCTGGCGGTATTCTCCATGATTATCTCCTTTTCTTTAATACTGCAAATCTGAAAATATCGGGTCCCATCACCTTTGCCCCCGACTTGTCCGCCGCTTCTTCAAGCCTGCGCATCTCTCCCGCAGTCAGCTTTACTCTCACAGCTTCAGCCAGCTCTTTCACCTGTTTCGGCTTTCGGCAGCCGCATATCGGCACGATGCCCTTGTTTGCACAATAAGCCTCCGCCACCTGCGGTACGGTTATGTCATGTCTCTTTGCGACGGCTATCATAACACGGTAAAGCTCCCGCATTTTTCTTTTCTGCCTATCCATAAAGATTTTTAACAGCGAAAATTTTGTCTTGACTCTCGGGTCGGTGAGCATCCCCTCTTCAAGCACCGCCCACGCCCAGAACGAAACGCCGTTTTCTTTGCACCAGTCAAGCAAGCCGTTCTTTTCCCATTCGCGGGAAATAAGGCTGTAATGGTTCTGAACTCCGTAAAGCGATATCCCAGCCCTGTCCAGTATAGCCTTTGACAGCCTGCATTCTTCAAGGGTGAAGTTGGATACGCCGATATGTTTGATCTTCCCCTCGTGGTATAATTCAATGATCTCCGTCAGATGTTCCTCTATATCCGTAGGCAGGTGGAGCCAGTATATATCGATATACTCACACTTGAGATCCGCAAGGTCTTTTTCCAGTGACTTACGGACGCAGTTTTTCTTATAATGGGTGAAAGGCGTATATTTTGCCGAGACGATGATATCCCCGCAGCCCAGTTCCTGCGTGAATTTCCCGAACATCTTCTGCGCTTTGCCCAGTCCGTAATCGCGGGCGTGATCGTATATCCTAAGCCCCTGTTTCTCGGCTTCACGCATAGCATCCTTGATAACACCGTTCTCAACATAACTGCCGCGGATCGCCTTGCCGTAAGCCTTTCCGCCCCACGAATTTGTACCGATGACCGCTTTTGATTCAATACCGTTCATATTTACTGCCTCCCTTTTTGTAATGTGAGATATCTCTCATATTTAATATAGCATACGATCATGCACTTGTCAATAGTATGTGAGAGATTTCTCATATTTTTAACTCAAAAAAGTTTAAATATCGTGAAAGTTATTCATTTGACCTTTGAGCGGAAATATGCTATAATATTCCAATAAGTTTTGTTAATCTAAAAGAAAGGGAACGATAAAATGGCAATGAAATTTCCTAATCTCGAACAGACAATGCTTCATTCGGGCTTTGGCAGGGATATTACCGCTGCTGCGCTTGAATGGCTGGATATCAGCAAGGAACGTGATATGTCTATTTTGGATTCACTGACGGTGCAGGATATAGATATCGGGGATAATGATATAAGTGAATATCGTCATGCTTTCAGGCAAGATGTGATACCTCTTGGCAGCGAGGAACTTTACCGCAGGATCATACTCCTAAGCTACAAGCTGCTCGATTGTGAGGCTCATAGGTTGACAATGCCGCTGAAATGGGATATGACAACCATAAATGATTCAAGTTTCAGAAGTATGGCAATAGAAACCATGAAAGAGGTCTGGGGCGATGAGGCTGAGGCAAGGTCATTTTCGGTACACTTTTCGGCGTTTTATTACCATAGGGGATTTATCCGCGATGATTTCCCGAAGGAGCCCGAAATGTATATCAAAGCGGCTGAACTGACTTCGGAAAATGCTTATGCCATAAAGCTGATGCTGTGCGCAAACGCTCTGGAATATATGCCGCTGCCCGAGGGCGAAAAGATTTCCGATGAAGCGCAGAGGGCGATAGCCGTGATCAATGATATCATGAATAGTGATATTGCAAAGGACGATGTATATCTTCTTACGGCACTTGCGCCTGCCATCTTTTTCGATGAACATATAAAGGCACATTTCAACAAATATGCCTCTGAAAAAGCAAGTGCCATTTACAACTGCATCTGGAAATATAATAAAAATCCCTATCGGGCATTTGATGCGCTTTTTGCGGTTGATGGTACATTCAACAAGGAGATACTCAATAACTTACTGACGCTCCATCGTGATCCCGAAATACCTATGCATTCCGCCGCAAAAATGCAGACCGGATCATTCAAAAAACTAATGCTGGATCAGCAAGGTGTTGAGAATATGATGACGATGAATACTGCCCTGAAAACGG